>NZ_QETL01000017.1:0-49389 GCF_003105135.1 Stenotrophomonas sp. SPM
GGGGGTCTGCCGTTCGCCGGGCATGGCCCCGCGCTACCGGGGCGCGGGGGGCCAGGTAGCGCCGGGCCACGCCCGGCGAGCGCAGCGGCGCTCGGTTATGCTCTCCCTCATGCCTTCCCCCCGGATCCACCGATGAGCGACACCCCCCGCATCGCTTTCCTGGCCAGCACCACCGAAGCGGCACAGATGGCCCGCGCGGCGATGGTTTCCCGCTATGGCGACCACGCGCCCGACCAGGCTGACGTGCTGTGCCCGCTGGGCGGCGACGGCTTCATGTTGCAGACGCTGCACCGGCACGGCCGCCTGGGCAAGCCGGTGTTCGGCATGAAACTGGGCACCGTCGGCTTCCTGATGAACCAGTACCGTGCCGAGGATGACGTGGTCGCGCGTATCGCCCGCGCCGAGCCGGCCAACCTGCGGCCGCTGGAAATGGTGGCGTTGACCGAGTCCGGCGCGAGCACCGGTTCGTTGGCCTACAACGATGTCTCGCTGCTGCGGCAGACCCGCCAGGCGGCGCACATCGGCATCGACCTCAATGGTCAGGAGCGGGTGGCCGAGCTGATCGGCGATGGCGTGCTGGTGGCCACCCCGGCCGGCAGCACCGCCTACAACTATTCGGCGCACGGCCCGGTGCTGCCGCTGGGCTCGCACACCATCGCGCTGACGCCGTTGGCCCCGTACCGGCCGCGGCGCTGGCGCGGTGCCATCCTCAAGGCCGACACCGAAGTGCGCTTCCGCGTGCTCGACCCCTACAAGCGCCCGGTCAGCGTCACTGCCGATTCGCACGAGACCCGCGACGTGGTGGAGGTGACCATCCGCGAGTCGAAGGAGCACCGGGTCACCCTGCTGTTCGACCCGGAACACAATCTGGAAGACCGGATCCTGAGCGAACAGTTCGTTTTTTGACGACAATACGCTGCCGGCCCCCGCCGATCGCTTGAAGGACCCCCACCGATGGGCGACAACTCCCCCCGTCTGCTGACCGTCGCGGTGACCTCGCGCGCGCTGTTCGATCTGGAAGAAAGCCATGCGCTGTTCGAGAGCGATGGCGTGGCGGCGTACGCCGAGTACCAGCGCCAGCACGAGGACGACATACTGGGCCCTGGCGTGGCATTTCCGGTGGTGCGCAAGCTGCTGGCGCTGAACCAGGGCGCCAGCCCGGAAAACCCGCGTGTCGAGGTGATCCTGCTGTCGCGCAACTCGGCCGACACCGGCCTGCGCATCTTCAATTCGATCCAGCACTACGGGCTGGGCATCATCCGCGCGACCTTCACCGCCGGTGAGCCGACCTGGCCCTACGTGAAGCCGTTCGGCACCGACCTGTTCCTGTCGGCCAACCCCGAATCGGTGCGCAGTGCGCTGCGCCATGGCATCGCGGCGGCGACGATCCTGCCCAAGCCGCCGGGCGAGACCGCCGCGGCCGCTGCCGACCAGATCGACATGGGGCGCCCGGCCGGCCAGCTGCGCATCGCCTTCGATGGTGACGCGGTGATCTTCGGTGACGAGAGCGAGCGCATTTCGCGCGAGCAGGGGGTTGAAGCGTTCGGCCGCCACGAACGCGAGCGCGCCCGCGAGCCGCTCAGTGGCGGTCCGTTCCGAGGCTTCCTGTCGGCTCTGCATACCTTGCAGGAGGTGTTCCCGGTCGGCGACAGCGCCCCGATCCGCACCGCGCTGGTGACCGCGCGCTCGGCGCCGGCGCACGAGCGGGTGATCCGTACCCTGCGCGAGTGGGGCGTGCGCCTGGACGAGGCCCTGTTCCTCGGTGGCCGCCACAAGGGCCCGTTCCTGCAGGCTTTCGGCGCGGACATCTTCTTCGATGATTCGCAGCACAACATAGACAGCGCCCGCGAACACGTGGCCGCCGGCCACGTCCCGCACGGCGTGGCCAACGAGGGCTGAGCCCGGCGCCACCGGATGGGGCGGGCCGCAGCGGTAGCGCCGGGCCATGGCCCGCGAGCGCAGCGGCATGGAGCTACGGGCTGCCCGACATCCCCAGCTGCAGGTCCACCACCTTCCAGCGCAGGCCCTGGGGTTCCAGCACCACCCTCATCGGCGGTTCGCCCGGGCCGCGCTGGACGTCCACCACGAAACGGTCCAGCGCTTCGAAATGATGTTCGGCGTTCTTCAACGGCCGCGCCGGTTCGGTCGCGCCGAACGCGTCGCCGCCCTGCAGTTCATTGCGGCCGCGTTTCCACAGCACGTGGCCCTGCAGCATCGCGCCGATGCCGGTCGGCGTGACCATGGTGTCCACCGCCGCACCACCCAGCTGGTCACCCACCCCGTACAGCAGCGCGCCAAACGGGCTGGCCGCCACGTCCGGCCCGGCCTGCCGCACCAGGTAGTCGTTGAGCTGGGCGCGCAGGCTGCTGCGTACGCGCGGGAAGTCGACGTAGCGCTCGAGCTTGGCGGTATCGCGCTGTTCGATCGCCTTGGACAGACCATGCACGGCCAGGTATGGGCCGCTGAACCACCAGGCGACGACGGCCAGGGCGAGGGCAAGCAGGATGCCGATGAGCTTCTTCATGGCACCCAGACTGCCGCAACTGCGGGCGCCGCGGGTTAAGCGTCAGTGACTGGGCGAGCCGCTGCCATCGCCGAAGGCCGCCACCAGCCGCTGCCGCTCGGCGCCCTGCAGCGCCTGCAGGTGGGTCTGCAGCACCTGGTCCAGGCTGGAGACGCGGGTGGTGCCAAGGATGCCGCTGGCCACGCCGGGGTGCTGCAGCACATAGGCAAAGGCGGTCTGCGCCGGGTGCTGGCTGTGCACCGAAGCCACCGCGCGGCGCATCGCGCGGGCGCTGTGCATCAGGGCACGGCTGCTCGGCTTCAGCCATGTGCGCGCGAGGTACCAGGCGTCGGCCGGCCGTGGCAGGCGCGGACGGGCTGGCAGCAGGTGGCCCTGTGCGAGCACGGTCCCGGCCAGCACGCCGATGCCCGCCGCCTGCAGCTGGTCGATCAGCGGCTCGCGGTCCTGCTGCAGGGCGTTGTAGTCCAGCAGCACCACGTCGAAGGCCTCGGGGTGCTCGATCATCCAGCGCAGCGTGCTGGCCGAATGGGTATTGATGCCCGTGTGGCGGACCAGCCCGCGCTCGCGCAGGCGCTGCAGCGCGGCCAGCAGATCATCGTTGATGTCGTGCTCGCTGGCGCCGTGCAGCTGGTAGATGTCCAGATACTCCAGGCCAAGGTTGCGCAGCGAGGCCTCGCAGCTGGCGGTGATCGCCGCGGCAGAGAAATCGCGCTGCTCGACGCCGCTGATGCCGGCCTGGCCGGTCAGCGTGCCGCCCTTGCTGGACACCACCAGCGACTCACGCGGCACGCGCGCCAGCAGTGGGCGCAGGATGCGGCCCAGGCGCGGTTCGGCATGGAAGCCCGAATAGTTGTGGCCGGTGTCGAGCAGGTTCACGCCCTGTGCCAGTGCGTGTTCGACCACGGCGGCCGCGTCGCTCTCGGCGAAGCGACGGTGGCCCCAGAAGCCGGAACAGCCCAGGCCGATCGGCGACACCTGCAGGCCGGTGCGGCCCAGCAGGCGTCGCTGCCGGGCCAGGGGCAGTTCCTGCGACATCAGAATTCCAGGTCCAGCGCAGCGCAGAGGTAATCGACGAACGGGCCCAGCGCGGCCAGGTCCTTGCCCAAGGTGGAGAGCAGGCGCGGGCCGGTCATGGTGTCGTCGTCCAGCGTGCGCCACATCACCCAGTTGCGGTGCTTGAGGTCGTCGATGAACTCGAAGTCGGCCGGGAAGCCGCGCGGCGGGCGCACCAGCTTCTCGGTCTGCTCGAAATCGAAGCGCTTGCGCAGGGCGGGCGCATGCGCGGCCGCCTTCCAGCTGCCCGGGTTGTCGAGGATGAAATGGCGGATGCGCCGCTGCGTGTCCGGCTCGGGGTGCCACAGGCCGGCGCCGACGAAACTCTCGCCCGGCTGCAGGTGGATGTAGAACGAGGGCGCAGCCACTTCGCGGCGGCGCTCATGGAACAGGCGCGCACCCTGCCAGGTCTTGTACGGCGACTTGTCGTGGGAAAAGCGTGCGTCGCGGTGGATGCGGAACAGCGAGCCACCGACACCGCGCGTGTCCGAACGGAAATGGTCGCTGACTTCGGTCAGTGCCGGCTGCAGGTCACCCAGCAGGCGCAGGAAGGGCTGCCGCACATGGTCTTCGTACTGCTGGCGATGGTCGTTGAACCAGGTCTTGTCGTTATGCCGCGCCAGGCTGCGCAGGAACTTGAAACTGGCGTCGGAGAAATACGTGCTCACAGCGTCTCCTGCAGGTGGTGGCCCCAGTCGCGCAGCGACTGCAGCAGGCCGGTCCGGCGCGCGTCATCGGGCGCTTCGGCGGCCAGCGCCTCGATCTGCTGCTGGTACTGGGGCAGGTTCAGTTCGCCCAGGCCGCTCTCACCGAGCAGGCGCTGGCGGCGGTAATCCTGCCAGCGCTCGCGTTCAGCCGGTGCGAGGCTGTCGGGATGGTTGCGTGCGCGGTAGCGGAACAGCAGCTCGGGCAGGCGAGGGTCGCGGAAGCGGCCTTCCAGCGCGGCCAGCTGCTGCGGCGCACTGGTGCGGGCCAGGGCCAGCAGCGGCTTGTCGCCGGCGCCGAGGAAACCGTCATACAGCGATGCATCCACGTCGGACACGCTGGCCGGCCGCGGCTGGTTGAAGACCTGGCGGACCTTCTCGGCCAGCTGCGCGGCAACTTCGCGCAGGCGCGCGGCCTTGGCCTCGATCGCCGCCACGTCCAGGCCCAGACGGGCGTGGTCGTCGGCGCGCAGATGGTTCCAGGCCACCAGCGCCGGCACCTTGTTCAGATGCACTTCCTTCAGCGGCACGCGTGCCACGCCCTCGGGCAGTTCGCTGGCGCGCATGTACAGGCGCTGCGCGATCACGTCGGCCGGCAGCTCCAGCAGGTCGTCGGTCTCGCCTTCCAGATCGAACACGATCACCCGGTTGTTGATGGTCGGGTGCACCGCCAGCGGCAGCACCGGCGCGGCGCAAAGGCGGCTGGCCGGATAGCGCATGGAAATGTGCAGCACCGGGTTCATCGCTGCCACATCCAGCAGGCTGCCGACGAAACGCTTGTCGCGCAGCTTCAGCGCGTACTCCCACAGCCGCGGCTGCGACTGCTTGAACAGCCGCGCCATGCCGATGGTGGCGCGCACGTCCGACAACGCCTCGTGCGCATCGCCTTCGCGCACGCCGTTGGCTTCGGCCAGGTGCTCCAGCTTGAAGGAGGTGGCGCCATCCTCGCGCAGCGGCCACTGGATGCCGTCCGGGCGCAGCGCTCGCATCATCCGCAGCATGTCCAGCAGGTCCCAGCGGGAGTTGCCGTTGCGCCACTCGCGCTCGTAGGGATCGTAGAAGTTGCGGAACAGCCCGTAGCGGATGAACTCGTCGTCGAAACGCAGGGTGTTGTAACCGAGTGCGCAGGTGCCGGGGCGCGACAGCTGCTCGTTGATGCGGTCGAAGGCTTCGGCTTCGCTGATGCCCTCGGCCATGGCCTGCTGCGGGGTGATGCCGGTCACCAGGGTGGCCATCGGCGAAGGCACCAGGTCATCGGCCGGGCGCACGAAGAAGCTGACCGGCGTGTCGATCACGTTGAGATCGGCATCGGTGCGCATCGCCGCGAACTGGGCGATGCGGGTGCGGCGCGGGTCCTGACCGAAGGTTTCGAGATCGTAGAACAGGAAGCTGTCGGCCATCAGTGTGCGCCCTCCAGGACCGGCAGCTGCGCGTGAATCTGCGCTTCCAGCGTGGCCCAGTCGATGTTGTCCAGTGAATCATGACCGGCGGTGGCCGCCACCAGCAGGTCGCGCTGGATCTCCGTGCGGCGCAGCGCTTCGGCATACGGCGTGTGCAGGAAGGTGACCATGGTGTAGTGGGGCACGAAGCGCGTCGGCCAGCGCCGCTGCAGTTCCTGTTCCAGCTCGCGCTGCAGCAGGAAGGCCGGGTCGGCCACGCGGTCGCGCATCTCCAGATAGTTCTCCAGCGCCATCTGCTGGATCGCGCGCGCGTTCGGCTTGCGCTCGGCCTCGAAGGCGGCGAAGGCGCCTTCCAGGTCATCGGCGTCGTGCAGGTGCCGCGCCAGCGCCACGCAGTCCTCGAAGGCGCAGTTCATGCCCTGGCCGTGGAAAGGCACCATCGCGTGCGCGGCATCGCCGATCAGCACGGCGCGACCGGCCTGGTGCCAGCGCTCAAGGGTGAGTGTGCCGAGCAGGCCGGGCGGATGCTGTTCCCAGTCCGCGCGCAGGTCCGGGATCAGCGGCAGCGTATCGGCAAACTCGCGGGCAAACAGCGCTTCGGCCTGCGCACCGGTGTTGACCGTGGCAAAGCTTGGATCGCCCTTGTTCGGCAGGAACAACGTGACGGTGAAAGTGCCTTCGTGGTTGGGCAGGGCGATGCACATGTAGTGGCCGCGCGGCCAGATGTGCAGCGCATTGCGCTCGATGCGGAAACTGCCGTCGGCCGCAGGCGGGATTTCCAGTTCTTTGTAGGAATGGTCGAGGAAGGCGATGTCCTCACCCAGCGGCGCACGCCGGTTCATCGCACCGCGCAGCGCCGAACCGGCGCCGTCGGCGCCGATCAACGTGTCGAAACGGATGTCGTGCGGGCTGTCGTCGCGGTCATCGATGAAGCGCGCGTAGCCGGCATCGAAATCGACGGTGTGCAGGCGGCGGTGGAAGTGCACGGTGGCGCCGGCCTGTTCGGCCAGTTCCAGCAGCGTGGTGTTCAGGTCGCTGCGGTGGATCGACCAGATCACTTCGCTGTCGTCGCGCCCGTAGCGCTGCAGCTGAGGCTCGCCCTCGCGCGGGTGCACCATGCGCCCGCGCATCATCACCGCGCGGGCCATCACTTCGTCCTCCACGCCGGCCTGGCGCAGCGCGTTGCGGCCGCGCTCGGCCAGCGCCAGGTTGATCGAGCGGCCGCTTTCGTAGTCGGCCACGCGCGGGTCGCCGCGGCGCTCGTACAGGGTGATGCGCCAGCCCTGCCGTGACAGCAGGATGGCCAGCAGGGAACCGGCCAGGCCGGCACCGATGATGCTCAACGAGCGGGATGCGTGTGCGATCAACGAACTGTCCAGAAGCAGGGGAGGGGGCGGCTTAGAGGCCGGCCCAGGCTTCCACTTCCTCGACGAAATGGTGCACGTCCAGGTAGCGGTTGTAGAGCGGGGTGGGCGAGATGCGGATCACGTCCGGTTCGCGCCAGTCACCGAGCACGCCGATGGCGCGCAGGTGTTCGAACAGGGCGCGGCCACGCTCGCGGCCGGCGAGCACGCGCAGGGAGAGCTGGCAGCCGCGGCGTTCCGGTTCGGACGGGGTGACGATGTCCAGCACCTGCGGCAGGCGCGCACGCACCAGCGCGTCGAGCAGGCCGGTCAGGGCCAGCGACTTGCGGCGCAGCGCTTCCATGCCGGCACGCTCGAACAGGTCCAGCGATGCGCGCAGCGGGGCCAGGCCAAGGATCGGCGGGTTGCTCAGCTGCCAGCCTTCGGCACCGATGGCCGGGGTGAACTGCGGCGCCATCTGGAAGCGGGTCGCTTCATCGTGGCCCCACCAGCCGGCAAAACGCGGCAGGGTGGTGTCGCGGTGGTGGCGTTCGTGCACGAAGGCACCGGCCACGGCGCCCGGGCCGCTGTTGAGGTACTTGTAGTGGCACCACACGGCGAAATCCGGCGCGACATCGTGCAGGTGCAGCGGCAGGTTGCCCACCGAGTGGGCCAGGTCGAAGCCGATGCGGGCGCCGTGCAGGCGCGCGAGGCGGGTGATCGCATCGAGGTCGAAGGCCTGGCCGGTGCGGTACTGCACGCCCGGCCACAGCACCAGCGCCAGGCGCGCGCCGTGCTCGCCGATGGCGCGCTCGATAGCGGCCATCGAGATCGTGCCGTTGGCTTCGTCCGGCTGCACTTCCACCAGGCACTGCGCCGGGTCGAAACCATGGAAACGGATCTGTGCTTCCACCGCATGGCGGTCGGTCGGGAACGCGCCGGCCTCCATCAGGATGACCGGGCGCTCGGTGGTGGGGCGGTAGAAGCTGACCATCATCAGGTGCAGGTTCACGCTCAGCGTGTTCATCGCCACCACTTCGCTGGGCAGCGCGCCGACCACGCGGGCCAGCTGTGCGCTGACCAGGCGGTGGTAGGACAGCCACTGGGTGGGGCCGGTGAAGTGGCCTTCCACGGCCAGCTCGCCCCACTGCTTCATCACTTCCTGCACGGCGGCCTGCGCGCCACACGGCTGCAGGCCCAGCGAGTTGCCGACGAAGTAGGTCTGTTCACCGCCGCCATGGCGCGGAATCAGGAATTCGTTACGCAGCGGGCGCAGCGGATCGGCGGCGTCCAGGGCGATGGCGTGGGTGCGGCTGAGCAGGTCGGACATGGTCGGGCAACAGGCTGCAACGGGGCTGCCAGTGTAGCGCTTGGCGGCGTGCCTGCCGCCGAACCTGTAGGGCCGAGCCCATGCTCGGCTGCCGGGCCACGAAGCCGAGCATGGGCTCGGCTCTACAGGGGCAGGTGCTCAGCCCGCCGCAGGCGTCGGCAACGGGTCCACGTGCCCGCACTCACTGCAGGTGCGCAGTTCCAGGCTGGCCTGGTAACGCGCGAACACCTTGGGCAGGTCGGTCTCGATGTTCTGCAGCGGGAAATACTCTTCGTGCAGCTTGTGGTTGCAGCGCTCGCAATGCCAGATCACGCCGTCCTTCTCGTGCGGCAGGCGCTTGCGCTCGACCACCAGGCCGATGCCGCCGGGCGGGCGCCGCGGCGAATGCGGCACCTTGGCCGGCAGCAGGAAGATCTCGCCGGCGCGGATCGGGATGTCACGCACCGCGCCGTCTTCCTGCACCTTCAGCACCATCTCGCCTTCAAGCTGGTAGAACCACTCCGGGCCTTCGTCGTAGTGGTAGTCGGTGCGCGAGTTCGGCCCGCCCACCACCATCACGATGAAGTCACCGTTGTCGATCATCTTGTTGCCCACCGGCGGCTTCAGCAGGTGGCGGTGTTCTTCGATCCAAGCGTGCAGGTTGATCGGCGAGGCGAGCATTGTCGGTTTCCCCGGAAGGTCAGTCGCGCTTGCCTTGGCGCGGCACGTACGAGAGGGCCTTTTCGTAGGCCGGCTGCAGTTCCTCCTGCGAACCCACGTCGATGCCCATCTCGCGCACGCGGCCGTCCTTCAGGCTGTACACCCAGCCGTGCACCATCAGCTTCTGGCCACGGGCCCAGGCGTCCTGAACGATGGTCGAGCGGCACAGGTTGGCGACCTGCTCGATCACGTTCAGTTCGCACAGGCGGGCGTGCCTGAGCTCGTCGGTCTCGATGGCATCGATGATCGCGGTGTGCTTCTGCATGACGTCGCCCACGTGGCGCAGCCAGTTGTCGGCCAGGCCGACGCGGGTGTTGTGCAGGCAGGCGTGCACGCCGCCGCAGCCGTAGTGGCCGACGATCAGGATGTGCTTCACCTTCAGCTGGTCAACCGCGTACTGCACCACGCTCAGGCAGTTCAGGTCGGTGTGGGCCACGACGTTCGCCACGTTGCGGTGCACGAACACTTCACCCGGTGCCATGCCGATGATCTGGTTGGCCGGCACGCGCGAATCGGAACAGCCGATCCACAGGTACTCCGGATGCTGCTGCTTGGCCAGCTGGTGGAAGAACTCGGGATCCTCCTTTTCGATGCGGTCGGCCCAGTCGCGGTTGTTCTGCAGCAGCTTATGGATGTCTTTCATGTTCGGGTCCCTGGCGTCGGGTGGGCGAGGAGCGTGGCCATCCGGCCGCGCCGTCGCGGGAAACAATGCGCTCAGTCGTTGGCGGCGGTCTGCGCGCGATGCCAGCGCATCCACTGCGCCAGCTCGGTGAAATGCGGGGTGTCGAGCTTTTCCAGTTCGGCGATCACCGCCTGCTGGTTGGCCTCGGGGTGGTTCTGGCTCAGTTTCAGCTTCAGCTGCACCTGCTCGACCTGGAAGCGGAAGCCGATGATGCCGCGCAGCTGGCGACGGTGGTCGTCACGCTGCGGCTCGAACTGCCAGTCCTGGCCGACGCTGGCTTCGAAGCGGTCGCCGATGTCGGAGACCAGCTGGGCCAGTTCGTCGGTGTCGTCTAAGCGCTGCAGCTGGCCGCGCAGTTCAGCGGCGGCGTAGTTCCAGGTCGGCACGCGCGAGGCGGCTTCCTTGTCCGGGTACCAGCTGGCCGACACATAGCCGTGCGGGCCGTCGACCAGCACCTTGGCCGCGCCGTCGTGGCGCGACTGCGGGTTGGCGCGGGCCCAGTGGCCGCGCAGTTCAACTTGGTTGCCCTCGCGCCGGTACAGCACCGGCACCCGGGTCAGTTCGGGCAGGCCGTCGGCGCCGGTGGTGAGCACGGTAACGAACGGATCACGCGCCAGCAGGCGATCGAGCCAGAGCAGGTCGGTCTCAGCGAAGTCGCGTGGGGTGAACATGGTGTGCGCCTCAGGCGCGCGCGCCGAGCGACTGGATCATGCGCCCGCGCAGGCCTTCATCGCTGCCGGCCTGCGGTGGCTGCACTTCGTGCAGGCTGAAGCCACGCACCAGGGCATCTTCTTCGTCCAAGCCGTCGTACTCGACGAACTCGGCGTCGAACAGCTGCGAACGGGCGGTGTCCTCGCTGTCATAGCTCAGCGTATTGCCGTCGCTGTCGAGCACTTCGGCGGTGCCGGCCGGGCGCACGCGCAGGCGGGCCCAGATCAGGGTGTTGCCGAGGCTGGCCAGCCACCAGCTGTCACGTGCGTCGTTGTTGTCGTTCATGTATGTGTTACCAGAGCGAGACCAGCCAGAGCAGGGTGGCCATGCCCAGTCCGGCCAGCAGGGTCAGCAGCGATACCCAGGCCGGCGTCGCCAGCCCGGACAGCGAACGGTCCGGCTGCTGGCGGTAATCGCGGCGCAGCAGCCAGGCCAGGGCATCGGGCTTGAGGAAGGCGCCATTGCCGAAGCGCGCGGCGAGCGCCGGATGGCGGTCGCGCACGTGCACCAGGGTCAATGGCCAGAAGATCACGAAGGCACTGAACCCGGCCACTGCGACGCCGACGAAACAGAGGGCGAAGAACAGGGTCATGGGGGCAGTACCTCCGTGGTCGTATGGATGAGCTTAGAAGTCCGCGCTGCCCGGGGCACGCGGGTAGGGGATCGCATCGCGGATGTTGGACAGGCCGCAGACGTAGACCACCAGGCGCTCGAAGCCGAGGCCGAAGCCGGCGTGCGGCACCGAGCCGTAGCGGCGGAAATCGCGGTACCAGCTGTAGTGTTCGCGATCCAGGCCGAACTGGGCCATGCGTGCGTCCAGCACGTCCAGGCGCTCTTCGCGCTGGCTGCCGCCGATGATCTCGCCGATGCCCGGGGCCAGCACGTCCATCGCGGCGACGGTCCTGCCGTCGTCGTTCAGACGCATGTAGAAGGCCTTGATGTGCTCGGGGTAGTTGGTCACCACCACCGGGCGGCCGACGTGTTCCTCGGTCAGCCAGCGCTCGTGCTCGGTCTGCAGGTCCAGGCCCCATTCGACCGGGAAGTCGAACTTCTTGCCCGACTTCTGCAGCAGGCTGACCGCATCGGTGTAGTCGATGCGCTCGAACGGTGCGTTGATGAAGTCTTCCAGCTTGGTGATCGCGTTCTTGTCCACGCGCTCGGCAATGAAAGCCAGGTCGTCACCGCGCTCGTTCAGCACGGCACGGAACAGGTACTTCAGGAACTCTTCGGCCAGGCGTGCGTCTTCGGCCAGGTCGGCGAAGGCGATTTCCGGCTCGATCATCCAGAACTCCGCCAGGTGGCGGGTGGTATGGCTGTTCTCGGCGCGGAAGGTCGGGCCGAAGGTGTAGACCTTGCTCAGCGCCAGGCAGTAGGCCTCGACGTTCAGCTGGCCGGACACGGTCAGGAAGGTTTCCTTGCCGAAGAAGTCGCGGCTGAAGTCGATCGCGCCCTTCTCGTCGCGCGGCAGGTTCACCATGTCCAGGGTGGACACGCGGAACATCTGGCCGGCGCCTTCGGCGTCGGAGGTGGTGATGATCGGGGTGCTGATCCAGTTGAAGCCGTTCTCGTGGAAGAAACGGTGCACGGCCTGGGCGAGGCAGTTGCGGATGCGGGTGACCGCGCCGAACAGGTTGGTGCGCGGGCGCAGGTGCGCCACTTCACGCAGGAACTCCGGCGACATCGGCTTGGGCTGGATCGGGTAGGTGAGCGGGTCTTCGACCCAGCCGACCACTTCCAGCGCGCTGGCCTGGATCTCGAACGACTGGCCCTTGCCCTGCGACTTCACCAGGGTGCCGGTGGCGATGACCGAACAGCCGCTGGTCAGACGCTTGATCTCGTCGAAATTGGCCAGCGTGTCGTTGGCCACGACCTGGATCGGCGCGAAGCAGGAACCGTCGCTCACATTGACGAAGGCCAGATTCGCTGAACCGCGCACCGTGCGCACCCATCCGCGTACCGTGACTTCGCCGCCTTCCGGGATCTTCCCGGCAAGCGCATGTTCAACGCTGACCACCGTCATGACTTGAATCCTCTGCTGATCGACTCGATCTGTGAACACGGGAGTTTACCGGTTGCAGCGTTCTGCTTGCGAGGCATTTTTCGCGACCCTGGCTCCTTATAATGTCCCCGTACCCCTGGAGTGAGCCTTATGGCCGTCAGCCTGACCCCCATCGCCTTCGAGCGCGTGCAGCGCTTTGTTGCCCAGACCCCCGGCGCCCTGGGCCTGCGCTTCGGCGTGACCAAGACCGGCTGCTCCGGCTGGGGCCACGTGACCGACCTGGCCCGTGACGAGCGCGAGGGCGACACCGTGTTCGACCAGGAGGGCGTGAAGATCTACGTCGACGCCAAGAGCCTGGCCCTGGTGGACGGGACAGTGATCGACTTCGGCAAGCACGGCCTGAGCGAGACCTTTACGTTCAGCAACCCGAACGCCACCGCTGAATGCGGCTGCGGCGAGAGCTTCACCACCGACGCCGACAAGGCCTGAGCCTGGTCCTGCCGCCGCCGGGCATGACCCGGCGCTGCCGGGTTCAGCTTCGCCCGGCCCCGGCCGGTTGCCCGGCACCCCCATCTGCGCCATAATGCGCGGCTTCCTGCCTTCCTGGCGGGAACCCTTGCCCCACCGCGGTATCCACGGCGGGGGGCTGTCCGGCCGCAAGGCCACATCCGAAAGGTAGAAAAAAACATGAGTCGTCATTACGAAATCGTGTTCATGGTCCACCCGGACCAGAGCGAGCAGGTCCCGGCCATGATCGAGCGCTACAAGTCGCTGGTCGAGAACGGCAACGGCACCATCCACCGTCTGGAAGACTGGGGCCGCCGCCAGCTGGCGTACCCGATCCAGAACCTGGTGAAGGCGCACTACGTGCTGCTGAACATCGAAGCCGACCAGGCCGTTCTGAACGAACTGACCGAAAGCTTCCGCTTCAACGACGCCGTGCTGCGCAACCTGGTCATCAAGCGTGACGAGGCTGACACCGAGCAGTCGCTGATCATGAAGAGCAAGGACGAGAAGGGTGACAAGCCGGAGCGCGGTGAGCGCCGTCGTCGTGACGACGAAGAAGGCGAGTCCACCACCACCGCTGACAACGAAGCCGGCGACGACGCCGCTTCTGCCGCCTAAGGAGCCTTCCCATGTCCAAGTTCTTCCGTCGCCGCAAGTTCTGCAAGTTCACGGCTGAAGGTGTCAAGGAGATCGATTACAAGGATCTCAACACCCTGCGCCAGTACCTGACCGAGAACGGCAAGATCGTGCCGAGCCGCGTCACCGGTACCAAGTCGAAGTACCAGCGTCAGCTGGCGACCGCCGTCAAGCGCGCTCGCTTCCTGGCCCTGATCCCGTACACCGACAACCACGACGTCTGATGCCCGGCGGGGCGGCCCGGTGCCGCCCCCGCTGTGCCAGCTATTCGGACAGCCTTTGTTGCGGGGTATCGCCTCGCTAACGAATAACTTATCTGGAGCAATACCATGCAGCTGATCCTCCTGCAGAAAGTCACCAACCTCGGCAACCTGGGCGACCTGGTCGACGTGAAGCCGGGCTACGGCCGTAACTTCCTCGTGCCGCAGGGCAAGGCCGTCCCGGCCACCGAGAGCAACAAGGCCGAGTTCGAAGCCAAGCGCGCCGAATACGAAGCCAAGGCCCAGGCCATCCACGCCGATGCTGACGCCCGCAAGGCCAAGCTGGAAGGCGCGAGCGTGACCATCGCCGCCAACGCTTCGACCGAAGGCAAGCTGTACGGCTCGGTCGGCGCCCGCGAAATCGCTGATGCCTTCACCGCTGCCGGCTTCGAGCTGAACAAGAGCGAAGTCATCCTGGGCGAAGGCGCCTTCCGCAACATCGGTGAGTACGACGTCCTGGTGCACCTGCACGCCGACGTCGAAACCACCGTGAAGGTTGTGGTTGAAGCCGAAAAGGCCTGATTCCAAGCCGAAAGGCCTGGTGTCACCAGAACGGGCGCCCGCAAGGGTGCCCGTTTTGTTTTTGCGGGCCCCTGTCCGCACGGCCGGCCCCGGGGAATGTTCCACGCCCCCCCGTAGAACATGCCTCGTAGAACCGGTCCACATCGGTATACTCAGGGCGTCACACCCGTTCCACGGCCAGCGATCCCAGCAGGATCAATGACTTGGAGGGTAAGCAGGCCGCTCGCCGGCCCCAGTCCGGAACCTCTATGCGTCTTTCCACGATCAAGCTGTCCGGCTTCAAGTCGTTCGTCGATCCGACCACCCTGCACCTGCCGACCAACATGACCGGCGTGGTGGGGCCCAATGGCTGCGGCAAGTCGAACATCATCGACGCCGTGCGCTGGGTCATGGGCGAAAGCTCGGCCAGCCGCCTGCGCGGCGATTCGCTGACCGACGTGATCTTCTCCGGTTCCAACGCCCGCAAGCCGGTCTCGCAGGCCACCGTCGAGCTGATCTTCGATAATTCGGACCACACGATTTCCGGCGAGTACGCCTCGTTCAACGAAATCTCGGTCAAGCGCACCGTCAGCCGCGACGGCAGCAGCAACTATTATCTCAACGGCACCAAGTGCCGCCGCCGCGATATCACCGATCTGTTCCTGGGCACCGGCCTGGGGCCGCGCAGCTACTCGATCATCGAGCAGGGCATGATCAGCCAGATCATCGAGGCGCGACCGGAAGACCTGCGCGTTTACCTGGAAGAGGCCGCCGGCATCTCCAAGTACAAGGAGCGCCGCAAGGAAACCGAAACCCGGATCCGCCATACCCGCGAGAACCTCGACCGGCTGGGCGACCTGCGCGACGAGATCAGCAAGCAGCTCGAGCACCTCAAGCGCCAGGCCCGGCAGGCCGAGCAGTACCAGGCGCTGCAGGAAGAGCGCCGGGTCAAGGACGCCGAGTGGAAGGCACTGGAATTCCGCGGCCTCGACGGGCGCCTGTCGAAGCTGCGCGAAGGCCTGTCGCAGGAAGAAACCAAGCTGCAGCAGCTGATCGCCGACCAGCGTGAAGCCGAAGCGCGCATCGAGACCTCGCGCGTGCGCCGCGAGGAGGCCGCCGACGCGCTCAATACTGCGCAGGCTGCCGTCTACCAGGTGGGCAGCACGCTGGCCCGTGTCGAGCAACAGATCCAGCACCAGCGCGAACTGTCGCAGCGCCTGCACAAGGCGCGCGACGAGACGCGGCAGGCACTGTCCGAGCTCGGCCAGCACATCAGCGGCGACGAAGCCAAGCTGATGGTGCTGCGCGAAGCCGTCGACGATGCCACCCCGCAGCTGGAAGCGCTGCAGGAAGAGAACGAGATCAAGCAGGAAAGCCTGCGCGAGGCCGAAGACCGCCTGGCCAGCTGGCAGCAGCGCTGGGAACAGCACACCTCGCAGAGCTCGGAAGCCTCGCGCGCCGGCGATGTCGAGCGCACCCGCGTGGACTACCTGGACAAGCAGATCCTCGATGCCGACCGCCGTCGCGAGGCGCTGGCCGGCGAGCGCGCCGGGCTGGACGTGGACGCGCTGGAGGAAGCCTTCGAGCAGCTGTTCCTGCAGCACGAAACGCAGAAGACCGCGCTGGACGAACTCGGTGACGACGTCGAACGCCGCAAGCAGGGCGTGACCGCCGTGCAGGAGCAGCAGCGCACCGGGCAGAACGAACTGGCCGAGCTGCGCAAGCAGGCCAATGGGCTGCGCGGCCGGCTGGCATCGTTGGAAACCCTGCAGCAGGCCGCACTCGGCCAGGAGCAGGGCGCTGCCGTGGCGTGGCTGAAAGCCCATGGCCTGGATTCGGCGGCACGCGTGGGAGAACGCCTGGACGTCGATGCCGGCTGGGAAAATGCAGTGGAAAGCGCGCTCGGTCAGTTGATCGAAGGCGTGCTGGTGGATGATCCGGCACGCCTGGTCGATGCATTGGGCGAGCTGGGCGATGGCCGCATCGCGCTGGTGGCTGATGACGGCGGGGCCCTGAAGGTGGCGCCGACCTCGTTGGCCGCACGCGTGCGCGGTCCGGTGGCGATCCGCCGCCTGCTGGCCCACCTGCACGGTGCCCGCGACCTGGCCGAAGCGAAGACGCTGCAGGGCAGCCTGCCCGACGGCGATTCGATCATCACCCAGGGCGGTGAGCGCCTGGGCCAGGGCTGGCTGCGCGTGTCGCGCTCCGGTGCCGCCCAGCAGGGCGCACTGCTGCGCGAACGCGAGATCAACGAACTGCGCGAGCAGATCGAACAGCTGCAGGACCGCGAGGCCGCGCTGGAAGAACAGCTGGCCGGTTTCCGTGAGCAGTTGCTGGCCGCGGAGCAGCAGCGCGAAGACGCGCAGCGCTCGCTGTACCAGGCCCACCGCGCGGTGTCCGAGCTGGCAGGCCAGCTGCAGGGCCAGCAGGGCAAGGTGGAAGCGGCGCGCACGCGTATCGATCGCATCGAAGGCGAGCTGTCGCAGCTGCTGGAAACGCTGGAGGTCAACCGCGAGCAGGCGCGCGAGGCGCGCTCGCGACTGGAAAATGCCGTCAGCAGCATGGGCGACCTGGAGTCGACGAGGCAGGGGCTGGAGGGAGAGCGCCGCCAGCTGACCGAGGCCCGCGACCTGGCCCGCGAAGCGGCACGCGCGGTGCGCGAACGCTCGCATGCGCTGGCCCTGACCCTGGAATCGCAGCGTGCCCAGGTGGCTTCGCTGAGCCAGGCGCTGGAGCGCATGAGCACCCAGCGTGACCAGCTGGATTCGCGCCTGGGCGAGCTGCATTCTCAGCTGGATGAAGGCGATTCGCCGGTTGAATCGCTGCAGGCCGAGCATCAGAACGCGCTGGAAGAGCGCGTGCGTGCCGACCGCGTACTGACCGAGGCACGCACGCTGCTCGACGGCATCGACGCCGAGCTGCGCAACTACGAACAGACCCGCCACCAACGCGACGAACAGGCACTGGCCCAGCGCGAGCGCATTTCCCAGCGCAAGCTCGACCAGCAGGCGCTGGTGCTCAGCGCCGAGACCCTGCAGGGCGCAGTGGAAAAGGCCGGTTTCGTGCTGCAGGACGTTCTCAACGCGCTGCCCGACGATGCGCGCTTGGGCGACTGGGAACAGGCCGTGCACCAGATCGATGGACGCATGCGCCGGTTGGAACCGGTCAACCTGGCCGCCATCCATGAGTACGGCGAGGCCTCGCAGCGTTCGGACTACCTGGATGCGCAGCACACCGACCTGACGACCGCGCTGGAAACCCTCGAAGACGCCATCCGCAAGATCGACCGCGAGACCCGCGGCCGCTTCAAGGACACCTTCGACCGCGTCAACGCCGGCGTGCAGGCGCTGTACCCGCGCCTGTTCGGTGGCGGCCATGCCTACCTGGAACTGACCGGTGAAGACCTGCTCGACACCGGCGTGACCATCATGGCGCGGCCGCCGGGCAAGCGCGTGTCCAGCATCTCGCTGCTGTCCGGTGGCGAAAAGGCGATGACCGCGGTGGCGCTGGTGTTCGCCATCTTCCAGCTCAACCCCGCGCCGTTCTGCCTGCTGGACGAGGTGGACGCGCCGCTGGACGAGGCCAACGTCGGCCGCCTGGCCAACATGGTCAAGGAAATGAGCGAGAAGGTGCAGTTCCTGTTCGTCAGCCACAACAAGGCGACGATGGAGGCCGCGCACCAGCTCTCGGGCGTGACCATGCGCGAGCCGGGCGTCAGCCGCCTGGTCAGCGTGGACCTGGAAGAAGCCGCGCGATTGGCGGGCGCGGCATGACGTGCCATTCTAGTTACCTGAATGAACTAGCCGGAGTACCTACCGAATGACCGACACGGCACTGTTGCGCATCGGCATCCTGGCCGCCGGCCTGCTGCTGGTGGCTGCGATCTTCCTGTTTGGCCGCCCGAAGAAGAAGCCGCAGGGGCGCCGCGTGGAAAGCGCCGAACCGGCCAGCGGCGAGCGTCGCGAGCCGGTGCTGGGCGAAGACGGCGTGGCCTTGGCAGAGAGCCGAGGCGAGCCGGGCCTGGGCGACGAAGGCCAGCAGGCCGAACTTGGCCTGGCCGATACCGATCCGGGCAGCAGCGATCTGGGCAAGCGCGCGACGCAGGACTTCGACAAGATCGTGTCGTTGTTCGTGGCCGCCCGCGCCGGTGAGCAGCTGCGCGGCGAGGATATCGTGGTGGCGGCCGAGAAGACCGGCCTGGTGTTTGGCCACATGAACGTGTTCCACCGCCTGGTGGAAGGCCATCCCGAGCGCGGCCCGATCTTCTCGATGGCCAGCATCATGAAGCCGGGCAGCTTCGACATGGCCAACATCCGCGCCATGGAAACCCCGGCCATCGCCTTCTTCCTGACCCTGCCGGCGCCGCTGACCGCGCTCGATGCCTGGGAAAAGATGCTGCCGACCGTGCAGCGCATGGCCGAGCTGCTTGATGGCGTGGTCCTGGATGACAGCCGCAACGCGCTGGGCCGCCAGCGCATCGCGCACATCCGCGATGAGCTGCGTGCGTACGACCGCCAGCACCAGGCGCCGCCGCTGACCAAGACCCCGCGCTGGTAAAGGCCCAAAGGTAGAGTCGAGCCATGCTCGACTGCCTTTTGTAGAGTCGAGCCATGCTCGACTTGTGCAACCCCGCGCAAACCCCAGTCGAGCATGGCTCGACTCTACAAGGTCGGCCATCAATCCAACCAACGGCACCACGCAAACGGATGTTCGCCGAGCTGTGCCGCCAGTCCGGCACGGACAGGATTCGCCGCGATGTACAGCGCTTGGTTTCTCAATGATTCATCACATCGCACTGCGTGGTCATGATAGCCGCGCTGCCAAAGTGGCCCGTCGATGCCGATCAGTCGGCTACAGCGCGATTTCATCATCTGCACCGATGCGGCAAGGGTTCCTGAGCGTAGTTGCATCAACCAATGCACGTGATCTGGCATGACCGCCCACGCGAGGTTGAGGCATCGCCGCTCTTGCTGAATCCACTGCAGGCCCGCTACAACGACGGCGGCCCGCTGTGGATCATCAAAGTGCCGATGGCGCTGGTGAGCGACCGTGGTGATCGCGTAGACGTTCTGCAGTTGCGACCAACGGCCTTTCAGGAGACGTGGACTGGGCATGCCTCAGCATTGGCTGGCTGAAGTAGCTTGGGTATCGCTTGAATGCGGTCAGGCCTGTAAGAAAGGCCCCAGTCGAGCATGGCTCGACTCTACAGAGGGCCAGGCCGCGCTCCAGTCGAGCATGGCTCGACTCTACAGAGGGCCGGATCGGCTTCCACCCGGATGGGGTTACGCCGGTACGCCGGCGACCTTCGCGAATGCCTGGCGGAACGCCGCCATTTCTTCTTCGGTACCGACGGTCACCCGCACGCGCTGCGGCCAGATCGGCCAGCTGCGGCCGATCACCACGCCGTTGTCGGCCATCGCCTTGGCGAACGCGTTGCCGTCGCGCTGCACATTCACCACGAAGCAGTTTGCTTCGGACGGCACGCAGCTGAAGCCGCGCTTGCCCAGCCAGGCGATGGTGGCCTGGCGCACTTTCGCATTCTGCAACCGGCGCTGCGCGATCAACTGCGGGTCCTGCAGGCTGGCCAGTGCGGCCGCCAGCGCCGGCACCGGCAGCGGGTTCTCGCCCAGGCTGGCCAGTTCGCGCAGGCGGTCGGGGTGGGCTGCCGCCACGCCCAGCCGCAGGCCGGCCATACCGTACAGTTTGGAGAACGTCCGCAGCACGATCAGGTCATCGCGCTGGGCGACCTGTGCGATCAGGCTGGGCTGGTCGCTGTACTGCAGATAGGCCTCGTCCAGCAGCACGCGGGTGGCGGACGGCTTGTTGGCCAGCAGCCACGCCAGCTCGGCCGGCGGGCTGATCGAGCCGGTCGGGTTGTTGGGATTGCAGACGTAGATCAGCCCCGTCGGCTGCGAATGCGCGGCTGCTGCCATTGCGCGAAGGTCGTGCGCACCGTCATTGCGCAGTGGCATTTTCTGCACCTGGGCGCCGCGCGCTGCAGCCATGTCACCGAGGGTTTCGAAGGTCGGGTCGGCAACCACCAGTGCCGCCTGTGGGCCGGTCCACAAGGTGGCCGCACGGTTCAGGGGCTCGCTGGAGCCGGGATACAGTCGCACGTGGCCGGCTGGGATGCCGGCCTGGGCGACAAAGGCATCGCGCACCTGTCCAGCCAGGGCGAACTGGTAGCGACCACTGCCGGCGATGCTGTCGCGTGCGGCCTGCTGGGCGGCGGGCGAAGGGCCGTAGGGGCACTCGTTGAAGTTGAGCAGGACCGGGCCGGTGGCGGGAGCCGCGGCGGGCTGCGCCTGGCCGAGGCGGGGCAGGCCGCTGCCAGCGGCGACGAGGCCGACACCGGCCAGTTGCAGGACGTGGCGGCGGGAAGCGGACAGGTTCACGGGCAGGATTCCGAAGGGCAACCGCCGCACGCTAACGGTGGTGGGAGCGGGCGGCAAGCGGGGATTTTGTAGAGTCGAGCCATGCTCGACTGCTCTACCGGCCCAGTCGAGCATGGCTCGACTCTACAGCGGCGGGCATGACGAGGCCTGACACCCAAGCGCGGTAGAATTCACGGCCATCCCAGAAGTATCGGATCCCGATGAGCTCCAGCCCCGCCGAACGCGCCGAAGACCTTCGCCGGCAGATCGCCCAGGCCAACCGCGCCTACCACGAGCTGGACGCGCCGGAGATCCCCGACATCGACTACGACCGGCTGGTACGCGAGCTGGAAGCGCTGGAGCAGGAGCACCCGGAACTGGCCCGCGCCGACAGCCCCACCCAGCAGGTGGGCGCGCGTCCGTCCGGGCGCTTCGCCGAGGTGCGCCACGCGGTGCCGATGCTGTCGCTGTCCAATGCCTTCAGCGATGAGGAAGTGGCCGATTTCGTGCGCCGCATCGACGAGCGCCTGGGGCGCCGCAGTCTGCATTTCTCGGCCGAACCGAAGATGGACGGCCTGGCGATCAGCCTGCGCTATGAAGACGGCCAGTTCGTGCTGGGCGCCACCCGTGGCGATGGCAGCACCGGCGAGGACGTGACCGCCAACCTGCGCGAGATCGGTGACATCCCCAAGCGCCTGCACGGCCAGGACTGGCCGGACGTGCTGGAAGTGCGCGGCGAGGTCTACATGGCCCGTGCCGATTTCGAGGCCTACAACGATCGCGCGCGCCTGCACGGCGGGAAGGTGCTGGCCAATCCGCGCAATGCCGCGGCCGGTTCGCTGCGCCAGTTGGATGCGAAGATCAGCGCGCAGCGCAGGCTCAGCTTCTTCGCCTACGGCACCGGCGAAGTGCAGGGGGGGGAACTGCCCGATACCCATTCGGGCACGCTGGCGCAGCTGGGTGCCTGGGGCTTCCCGGTGAGCGAACTGTGCAAAGTGGTCGACGGCATCGATGGCCTTCTCGGCTATTACCGTGACATCGGCGAGCGCCGCGACGGCCTGCCGTTCGATATCGATGGCGTGGTCTACAAGCTGGATGACCGCGCCGGCCAGCAGGCGATGGGCTTCGTCTCGCGCGCACCGCGCTGGGCCATCGCGCACAAGTTCCCGGCGCAGGAACAGAGCACCACCGTGGAGGCGATCGAGATCCAGATCGGACGTACCGGTGCCGCGACGCCCGTCGCGCGCCTGGCGCCGGTGGCGGTCGCCGGTGTGATCGTGTCCAACGCCACCCTGCACAATGCCGACCAGATCGCACGCCTGGACGTGCGCGTGGGCGACAGCGTGATCGTGCGCCGCGCCGGCGATGTCATTCCCGAAGTGGTCAGCGTCATCCTCGACCGTCGTCCGCAGGGCACCACCCCGTGGCAGATGCCGACCCGTTGCCCGGTGTGTGGCTCGGAGATCGTGCGCGAGGAAGGTGCCGCTGCGTGGCGCTGCTCGGGTGAACTGTCCTGCCCGGCGCAGCGCAAGGAAGCCATCGCCCACTTCGCTTCGCGCCGCGCGATGGATATCGACGGCCTCGGTGACAAGTACATCGAAACCCTGGTCGACGCCGGCATCGTCAAGCGCGTCGCCGACCTGTACCAGCTCACCCGCGACCAGCTGCTGCACCTGAAGCTGGTGCTCGATGCGGAGGATCCCTCGGCGCTGGCCAACAATCTGAAGCCGCATCTGCCGGCCGAAGGCAGTGGCGACGTGCTGAAGGCCGTGCTCAAGCTCGACGGCCAGGATCCGGCATGGCGCGCGCAGGCGCTTGTGCAGCCGGTCGCCTTCGTATGGAACATCAAGAAAATCGCAACCAAGTGGGCGGACAACCTGATCGCCGCCATCGATGCCAGCCGCGAGGCCAGCCTGGAGCGGCTGCTGTTCGCACTCGGCATCGAACATGTGGGCGAGAGCACGGCCAAGGCGCTGGCGCTGTGGTTTGGTGATCTGGCGTTGATCCGCCGCCTGCCGTGGCCGCTGTTCAAGCGCGTGCCGGACATCGGTGGCGAAGTGGCGCGCTCACTGGGTCACTTCTTCGAGCAGCAAGGCAACCAGGACGCCATCGATGCGCTGCTGCAGGTCGGCCAGGTGCGGATCCGCGATGCCCATCCGCCGAGCGCGAAGCTGCGCGAGGGCCTGGACCTGGCCCAGCTGCTGGTGGAAGCCGAGATTCCCGGCATCACCCGCCTGCGTGCGGAGAAGCTGGTGGCCGTGCTGCCCAGCGCACAGGCCGTACTCGACGCCGAGCACGGCCAGTTCGTCAATGCCGGCCTGCCCGATGACACCGCGCGCGGCGTCGCCCAGTGGCTGGACACCGACGGCCATGGCGCGATGCTGCTGGCGGCGGAAACCGAGATGCAGCACATCCTGGCCAAGGCGCCGGCGCTGGCCGAGGTCGTGGCCGGTCCGCTGGATGGGCAGACGGTGGTGCTCACCGGCACGCTGTCCCAGCTCACCCGCGATGCCGCCAAGGACCGCCTGGAGGCGCTGGGCGCCAAGGTGTCCGGCAGTGTCTCCAAGAAGACCAGTTTCCTGGTGGCGGGCACCGAGGCCGGCTCCAAGCTGGACAAGGCGCAGTCGCTGGGCGTGCCGGTGTGGGATGAAGACCGCCTGCTGGCCTACCTGGCCGAACACGAATGATGACCCCGCCGGGCGCCACGCGCGCCCGGCCTGATGCACGAGAGGACACCCGATGCAGACCGCTCCGCTGGATTTCCGCCTGGCCACCCGCGCCGATGAGGACGTGCTGATCGCGTTGATGCGCGAGTTCTACGCCGAGGACAAGATCGAATTCGATGACGCACGCGTACGCCGCGGCGTCGATGCGCTGCTGGCCGATCCGCGCAACGGCGAAGTGCTGCTGTGGCTGGACGAGGCGCGCGAGGTCTGCGGCTACGCGGTGATCGCGATGGGCTTCAGTCTGGAGCAGGGCGGGCACTTCGTGCTGCTGGACGAGCTGTACCTGGCGCACCGCGCGCGCGGCCGCGGCCGTGGCAAGCAGGCGCTGGCCACCTGCGAACAGCGTGCGCGCGGGCGCGGTGTCAGCCGCATGCGCCTGGAGGTGAATCACCACAACGAGCTGGCGCGGCGCCTGTACCTGGCCAGCGGCTACATCGATGACACCCGCGATCTGCTGACCCTGCCGCTGGACCATCCGCGCCCGGAGGGCATTCTGTGAGCGAGGCCCTGATGCGCGCGCTGCAGCAGCGTGCCGCGCTCAACGCGCTGCTGCGCCGCTTCTTCGCCGAGCGGGACGTGCTGGAAGTGGAAACGCCGATCCTGTCGGTGGCTGGCAACACCGAGCCGAACATCGACAGTTTCCATACCGATTTCAGTGGCCATGTCGATGCCGGTGGCCGCCGCCGTTGGCTGCGCACCTCTCCGGAATTCCCACTCAAGCGCCTGCTCGCCGCCGGCGTGGGCGACTGCTACGAGCTCGGCCGGGTGTTCCGCAACGGCGAGGCGGGTGGTCGCCACAATCCCGAGTTCACCATGCTGGAGTGGTACCGCGTGGGCTGGGATCACCATCGCCTGATGCAGGAGACCGCCGAGCTGGTGCGCGAAGCACTGGCGCTGGTCGGGCGCACGGCGACCCTGCGCGTGCTCAGCTACCGCGAGCTGTTCCAGCAGCACGCCGGCGTCGATCCGTTCGTTGCGGACGAAGCGGCGTTGCGCGCGGCGCTGGGTGAGGTGCACATCGACCCGGTCGGCCTGACCCGCGATGACTGGCTGGACCTGCTGATGACCCATCGCATCCAACCGCACTTCGATGACGCGGTCATGACCGTGGTCCACGACTGGCCGGCCAGCCAGGCCGCGCTGGCACGCATCCGCGCGGGCACGCCGCCGCTGGCCGAGCGCTTCGAGTTGTACCTGGGTGCGGTCGAGCTTGCCAACGGCTATCACGAGCTGAACGACGCCGGCGAACAGCGTGCGCGCTTCGAGCGTGACCAGCAGCGCCGGCACGAGCGCGGCCAGGTGCAGCCTGCGCTGGATGAGGCACTGCTGTCCGCGTTGCCTGCCATGCCGGCCTGTGCAGGCGTGGCGGTGGGCGTGGACCGCCTGCTGATGGCGATGAACCGCACGCCGCGCATCGCCGATGTCCTTGCGTTTGATTTCGCCCACGCCTGAACGACCGCGCGCACTCTGCGCCTGAACAAAAACAACGGATTTCGCGCTTGATTCAGCAAACACGATGATGGTCTTATCACGCCTGATGCAGGACACTGGCATCGTGGTTCATCCGCTCCGTTGGGGAATGCTTTGGTCAAGTGGTTTGCGGTCGTCGCGGCACCGGTGTACTCCATGGCGATATGGGGCGGCCTGCTGCCGTCGTCGGCGTCTGCCCAGGCGGCGGGCTACGAGGGCGAAGTGGTGACCTGCGAATCGCGCGACATGGGCTGGGTGCACTGCGACATCGACGTCAGCAACGGCGTCGACCTGGTGCGCCAGCTGTCGAGCAACACCTGCATCCGTGGCAGTGAGTGGGGCACCGACCGCAGTGGCGTGTGGGTGACCCTGGGCTGCCGTGCCGAATTCCGTGCGCGCGGCGCTGAAGCTGCCGCCAGCTCCGCCGCTGCCGGCGAAGGCAAGAGCAAGCACCTGGTGCGCCGCGTGGTGCGCTGCGAATCCAATGGCCGCCCGCAGAGCTGCCCGGTGCGGCTGGATGGCGCGCCGGTGCGACTGCTGCGCCAGCTCTCGGTGCTGCCGTGCCGCGAAGGGCAGGGCTGGGGCTACAAGCGCAATGAAGTCTGGACCAGCCGCGGCTGCCAGGGCGATTTCGAAGTGGCCGACGATGCGGGTCGTTTCGTCGACGTGGCCCGCAAGCTGACCTGCGAATCCAAGTCCAAGCGGCGGCGCTTCTGCGGCGCCACCATTTCCACCGAGGCCAAGGTCATCAAGCAGCTGTCCGGCACAGCCTGCGAGGAAGGCAAGACCTGGGGCTGGAGCCGCAACGGCATCTGGGTGGACGGCGGCTGCCGCGCCGAATTCTCGGTGAATTGAGCCCGGGCAGGCTCCAACCACGCGGGGCGTGGCCCTACAATGGGCCCATGAACACTGCCACCGACCTCGACTACGCCCGCTACGACCATATCCGCCCGATCCTGTGGACCGGCGATGCCCTGCAACTGCTCGACCAGCGCAAGCTGCCGTTCGTGGTCGAACACGTGGTCTGCCATGACAGCGACGACGTCGCCACCGCCATCCACGCGCTGACCGTGCGCGGTGCGCCGGCCATCGGCATTGCCGCCGCCTGGGGCGTGGTGCTGGCGGCGCGCGAGGTGCAGGCCGCCGACGGCGCGCATGCGCTGCAGCAGCTGGAACCGCCCCTGCAGCGGCTGAACGCCTCGCGCCCGACCGCGGTGAACCTGGCCTGGGCGCTGGCCCGCATGCGCCGTTGCCTGACCGCCGCCGGTGCCGACTGGAAGGCGCTGCTGGAAGCGGAGGCTCAGGCCATCGCCGAGGAAGACCTGGCCGCCAACCGCCACATGGGCGCGCTGGGCGCGGGCCTGATCGACGCCGGCAGCGGCGTGCTGACCCATTGCAACACCGGCTCGCTGGCCACCGCCGGCTTCGGTACCGCGCTGGGCGTGATCCGCGCCGGCATGGCCCAGCACCGCATCGCCCGCGTGTTTGCCGGTGAAACCCGGCCGTGGCTGCAGGGCGCGCGCCTGACCGTGTGGGAGCTGCAGCAGGACGGCATCGATGCCACCCTGATCGCCGATTCCGCCGCCTCGCACCTGATGAAGACCGGTGCGGTGCAGTGGGTGATCGTCGGTGCCGACCGCATCTGCGCCAACGGCGATACCGCCAACAAGATCGGCACCTACCAGCTGGCCATCGCCGCCCGCCACCACGGGGTGAAGTTCATGGTCGTGGCCCCGTCCTCGACGGTGGACATGGACACCGTGGACGGCAGCCAGATCGAGATCGAACAGCGCGACCCGGGCGAGCTGTATGGCGTGGGCGGTACGCGCACCGTGGCCGAGGGAATTGCCGCCTGGAACCCGGTGTTCGACGTCACCCCGGGCGAGCTGATCGACGCCATCGTGACCGAGCGCGGGGTCATCCTGAACCCGACCGCCGAGAACATGCGCGCCGCCTTCGGCGGTTGACCCCGGCCCCGGTAGTGCCGGCCGCTGGCCGGCAACCCCCTAAGTTCCTGATTTGTGCCGGTAAAATCCCCGTAAAGGAAGGCGGAAAACGGCCTGTTGTGGTAGTATCCACAGGTTGAATCGAGGTTCCGGCACGACCCCCTCCCGCAGAGGGCTGCGCCGGACTGGACCGCTACCAGACAACGGAACCCGAATGGCAGAAACCGCCAAGGAAATCATCCAGGTCAACCTGGAAGACGAGATGCGCAAGAGCTACCTCGATTACGCCATGAGCGTGATCGTGGGCCGCGCGCTCCCGGATGCGCGCGACGGCCTCAAGCCGGTGCATCGCCGCGTGCTGTTCGCGATGAACGAGTTGAACGCGCACAGCAACAAGCCCTACTTCAAGTCGGCGCGTATCGTCGGTGACGTCATCGGTAAGTACCACCCGCATGGCGATCAGTCGGTGTACGACACGCTGGTGCGTCTGGCACAGCCGTTCTCGCTGCGTTACATGCTGGTCGATGGCCAGGGTAACTTCGGCTCGATCGATGGCGACTCCGCCGCGGCGATGCGATACACCGAAGCGCGCATGTCGCGCCTCGCGCATGAGCTGATGGCAGACATCGACAAGGAAACCGTCGATTTCCAGCCCAACTACGACGAAAAGGAACTGGAGCCGACGGTCATGCCGACCCGGTTCCCGAACCTGCTGGTCAACGGTTCGGCCGGTATCGCGGTGGGCATGGCCACCAACATCCCGCCGCACAACCTGAGCGAGTCGATCAACGCCTGCATTGCGCTGATCGACAACCCGGAGATCGACGTCGACGGCCTGATGGAGTACATCCCGGGCCCCGATTTCCCGACCGCCGGCATCATCAACGGCACCGCCGGCATCGTCGCCGGCTACCGCACCGGCCGTGGCCGCGTGCGCATCCGTGCCCGTGCCGATATCGAAGTGGCCGAAAACGGCCGCGAATCGATCATCGTCACTGAAATTCCTTACCAGGTGAACAAGGCGCGTCTGATCGAAAAGATCGCCGAACTGGTCAAGGAAAAGAAGATCGAAGGCATCAGCGAGCTGCGCGATGAGTCCGACAAGGACGGCATGCGCATCTACATTGAGATCAAGCGCGGTGAATCTGCCGAGGTTGTGCTGAACAACCTGTACCAGCAGACGCAGATGGAATCGGTGTTCGGCATCAACATGGTGGCGCTGGTCGACGGCCGCCCGCAGTTGATGAACCTCAAGCAGATGCTCGAGGCCTTCGTCCGCCACCGTCGCGAAGTGGTCACCCGCCGCACCGTGTTCGAGCTGCGCAAGGCGCGTGCCCGTGCCCACGTGCTGGAAGGCCTGACCGTGGCGCTGGCCAACATCGACGAGATGATCGAACTGATCAAGACCTCGCCGAACCCCAACGAAGCGCGCGAACGCATGCTCGCCCGCCTGTGGGAGCCGGGTCTGGTCGGTTCGATGCTGGGCGCCGCCGGTGCCGAAGCCTCGCGTCCGGACGACCTGCCCAAGGGCGTGGGCCTGATCGAGGGCGGCTACCAGCTGACCGAGATCCAGGCCACGCAGATCCTGGAAATGCGCCTGCACCGCCTGACCGGGCTGGAGCAGGACCGCCTGACCGACGAGTACAAGCAGCTGCTGGAAGTGATCGCCGGGCTGATCCACATCTTGGAAGATCCCGACCGCCTGCGCCAGGTCATCCGCGAGGAACTGGTCAACGTCATGGCCGAGTTCGGCGATGAGCGTCGCACCGAGATCCGCCACAGCGAAGAAGACCTGGACATCCTCGACCTGATCGCGCCGGAAGACGTGGTGGTCACCGTGTCGCACGCCGGTTACGTGAAGCGCCAGCCGGTAAGCGTGTACCGCGCGCAGCGCCGTGGTGGGCGTGGCCGCAGTGCCGCGTCGACCAAGGAAGAGGATTTCATCGAACAGCTGTGGCTGGTCAACACGCACGACACGCTGCTGACCTTCACCAGTTCGGGCAAGGTGTTCTGGCTGCCGGTGTACCAGCTGCCCGAAGCCGGTTCCAACGCCCGTGGCCGTCCGATCATCAACTGGATCCCGCTGGAGCCGGGCGAGCGCGTGCAGGCCGTGCTGCCGGTGCGCGAATACGCCGATGGCCAGTTCGTGTTCTTCGCCACGAAGAACGGTACGGTCAAGAAGACCCCGCTGGGCGAATTCGCCTTCCGTCTGGCCCGCGGCAAGATCGCGATCAATCTGGACGAGGGCGATGCCCTGGTCGGCGTCGGCCTGACCGACGGCGAGCGTGACATCCTGCTGTTCGCCTCGAATGGCAAGACCGTGCGCTTCGGCGAGGACAAGGTCCGCTCGATGGGCCGTACCGCCACCGGCGTGCGCGGCATCAAGATGCCGGCCGGCGAGGAAGTGGTCAGCCTGATCGTGGCCGAGAGTGCCGGCGGCAGCGAGGACGAGAACGAGGACGACAACGGTGTCGACGAAATCGCAGCCAATGGCGATGCGGTGATCGACGGCGCCGACGACGCCAGCCTGCGTTACATCCTCACCGCCACCGAAAACGGCTACGGCAAGCGCACCCCGCTGCCGGACTACCCGCGCAAGGGGCGTGGCACACAGGGCGTGATCGGCATCCAGACCACCGAGCGCAACGGCAAGCTGGTCGCCGCAGTGCTGATGGGCTCGGATGACGAGGTCCTGCTGATCTCCGACGGCGGCACCCTGGTGCGTACCCGTGGCTCTGAAATCAGCCGCGTCGGCCGCAACACCCAGGGCGTCACCCTGATCCGCCTGTCCAAGGACGAGAAGCTGCAGGCGGTGGAGCGCATGGATGCCTCGATCGACGAGGACGAGGACGAGGTGGCTGCCGCCGCCCCGGCCGCGACCGACGGCGCCCCGGCTGCTGCCAGCAGCGAGGACGGCGCGCAGGAGTGATCCTGCCGCGATGAGAGATACCCGACGACGCCGGCCTTGTGCCGGCGTCGTTGTTTGCGGGATCTGGCCAAAACGCACTACGGGCGTTGCCGCCCGCAAAAAACGCATTCATTTCACAGGCAGGGGCGGATAACGGTGGGTGAACCAGCGGACGATGCCGTCCGCGGTGAAATCCCCCGTCCAACCGACCTGATGGTCGTGCCCTGGAGCCAGAAATGCCTGCCGCCCCCACCGCTGTTCCGCCTGATGGCCAGACCCTCCCGCCGCGTCGTCGGCACCCGGTGGCCACCGTTCTCGCCCTGTTGCTGATCCTGCTCGGCGCAGTCATCGGCGGCCTGGGCGTCTGGCTGCTCACGCTGGGCGGTTCCTGGTACTACGCCATCGCCGGCATCGCCATGCTGGTCAGCGGCGTGCTGCTGTGGGGCAACCGCCGCAGCGCCGCGCTGCTGTTCGCCCTCATCTTCGTCGGCACCCTGCTGTGGACGTGGTGGGAATCGGGCAGCACCTACTGGCGCTGGGTGCCACGGCTGGGCCTGGTGACCGCACTGGCGATCGTGATGGCCCTGCTGGCGCCGACCCTGCAGCGGCCTTTCCCGCGTCGCACATCGCGTGGTGTTGCGGCGGTCTTGATGCTGGTTTTCGTGGCGGCCTTCGCGCTGGCCTTCGTGCCGCATGGCGAAGTGCGTGGCGACCAGCCGTTCCCGGACGCGGCGGCCTCGACCGGCATCGATCCCACCGAGGACGCCACGGGCCTGCAGCCCTCTGACCGGCCGGCCGACGGTGACTGGGCCGCGTGGGGCCGCAACAACGCCGCGACGCGGTTCTCGCCGCTGCATCAGATCACCCCGGACAACGTGGCCACGCTGCAACCGGCCTGGCAGTTCCGCACTGGCGACCTGCCGGAAAACCGCTGGGGCGCGGAAACCACGCCGCTGAAGATCGGTAACCGCCTGTTCCTGTGCACCGCGCGCAATCAGCTGATCGCGCTCGACGCCAGCACCGGCAAGGAGATCTGGCGCTTCAACCCGAAGGTAAAAGACGCGTCGATTCCCTATACCGCAGCGTGCCGCGGCGTGTCCTACTACGAGCAGCCCAGTGGCGCCGCCGTGGTCGATGCCGCACTGGCAGACGCGGCCGCCGATCTGGCACTGCCGGCGCCGCCGCCGACCCCGGGCGCGGCCAGTTTGCCCGGCAACCGCCCGGCCTGCACCGCGCGCATCATCGAAGGCACCCTGGACGGCCGCATCATCGCAGTGGACGCGGACAGCGGAAAGCCGTGCGCCAACTTCGGCAACAATGGCCAGGTCGACATCACCCTGGGCATGGGCAAGACGCCGCTTGGTTACGTCTCCATCACCTCTCCGCCGGCCATCGTGCGCGGCGTCATCGTCACCGGCCACCAGGTGCTGGACGGCCAGCGCCGCGATGCACCCTCGGGTGTCATCCAGGCCTACGACGCGGTGACCGGCAAGCTGCGCTGGGCATGGGACATGGACCAGCCGGAACTGACCGGCCTGCCGGCGCAGGGCAAGGAGTACACGCGCGGTACGCCGAACATGTGGACCACCGCCACCGGCGACGAGAAACTGGGCCTGGTCTACCTGCCGATGGGCAATTCCGCAGGCGATTACTGGAGCGGTTCACGCACTGAAAACCAGAACAAGTACGCGACCTCGCTGGTGGCCATCGACGTGACCACCGGCAAGCCGGCGTGGCATTTCCAGGCCGTGCGCAAGGATGTCTGGGACTACGACATGGGCTCGCAGGCGAGCCTGATCGACTACCCGACCGCGCAGGGCAAAGTGCCGGCGATCCTGCTGCCGACCAAGCAGGGCGACATGTATATCCTCGACCGCCGCACCGGCCAGCTGCTGACCCCGGCCGAAGAGCGCAAGGTCCCCGGTGGTGGTGCGGAGCCGGAGCAACGCTCGCCCACCCAGCTGTTCTCGCTGTATCACACGCTGCGCCGCGAGCACGATCTGACCGAGCAGGACATGTGGGGCATCACCCCGATTGATCAGCTGGTGTGCCGCATCCAGTTCCGCAAGGCGCACTACGAAGGCTTCTACACGCCGCCGAGTGCAGATCATCATTCGATTGAATACCCCGGCTACAATGGCGGTTCGGACTGGGGCAGCGTGGCCATCGATACGCGTCGCGGCGTGATCGTGGCCAACTACAACGATATGCCCAACTACAACCGGCTGGTGCCGCGCGCGGAAGCCGACCGCAAGGGCTGGCGGCCGCGCGAGGAGATCACCCACGACAAGGGCGGTGCCGAGGGTGCAGGTGACCCGCAGGTCGGCACGCCATACGCCATCGACGTCAATGCTGGCTGGCGCCTGCCGTTCACCGGCCTGCTGTGCAAGCAGCCGCCTTACGGTGGCATCCGCGCGGTCGATCTGCGCACCGGCAAGCTTCTGTGGGACCGTCCGTTCGGCAGTGCACGTGGCAATGGCCCGTTCGGCATCCGCTCCGGCCTGCCGATTGAGATTGGTACGCCCAACAACGGTGGCGCGGTGGTGACCGCCAGCGGACTGATCTTCATTGCCGCCGCCACCGATGACCTGCTGCGCGCGATCGACCTGAAGACCGGCAAGGAGCTGTGGCACGTCAAGCTGCCGGCCGGTGGCCAGGCCAACCCGATGGTGTACGAGCAGGACGGCCGCCAGTACGTGGTGATCGTCGCGGCCGGGCACCACTTCATGGAAACGCCGAAGGGCGATTACGTAATGGCGTACGCCTTGCCGAAGTGACGTGATGGGTGGGCGACACCCCAACGCCAACCTCGCGGGGCTGGCGTTGGGCTAGGATGGCCGCACGCCTCGTCTGCGAAGGAATCGCCATGTTCGTGCGCTGTCTTTCCGCCCGCCCCTTGCTGTGGGCGCTGTTGATGCTGCTGTGCATGAGCGCCGCGCACGCTGCATCGCCCGCACCTGGGGCACGGCGTGCCGCCGATGACTGGCTGGCTGCCTTCAATGCGGGCAGTCTTGAGAAACTGCAGGCGTTCGCCGAACGGTACGCCAAGAAGGACGGCAGCACCCCGCAGGATTACCTGGAGTTCCGCGAGTCCACCGGCCCACTGAAGCTGCTGGAGGTGCGTGAGAGCACGCCACTGCAGGCGAAGCTGCTGGTGCTGGCGCAGCAGAGCGAGCGTGCGATGCTGATGACCGCGGAGATGGACCCGGCCCATCCGGCACGACTGAAGCTGTTCCAGCTGGAAGGCACACCTACGCCGGAAAAGTACCAGCCTGCCCGTGTCGCCTTGCCGGTGTTGATGGCTGATGCCCGCGCAAAGCTGGACGCCTTGGCCGCTGAGGACGCGCTGTCGGGTAGCGTGCTGGTGGCGCAGAAAGGGCGCGTGCTGCTGGACTGGCACGCAGGCCTGGCCGACCGCGGCACGAACAAGGCGGTCGATGCACAGACGCAGTTCCGCCTGGCCTCGTCCAACAAGATGTTCACCTCGGTGGCCATTCTGCAGATGGTGCAGGCCGGTAAAGTCAGCCTGGACGATTTGATCGGCAGGCACCTGCCGGCCTATCCGAACAAGGCCGTCGCCGATACCGTGACCGTACGCCAGCTGCTGACCCACACCAGTGGCCTGGGTGATTTCTTCGGCGATGATTTCGACCAGTACTCGGCGTCGTTGAAGACGCTGGATGACTACGTGCAGCGCTTCGCCAAGGATGCGCCGCAGTTCACGCCCGGCAGCCAGGATGCCTACTCCAACTACGGTTTCATCGTGCTTGGCCGCATCATCGAGGCCGTTTCCGGGCAGTCGTACTACGACTACATGGACGCGCACATCCTGCGACCGGCAGGAATGATGGACACGGGCTTCGAGCCGGAAACGGTGGACGTTGCGCAGCGCGCTGTCGCCTACACCAGGAAGGACGGGAACTGGGTGCGCGAAACGAAGACACTGCCTTGGCGCGGCATGTCGGCCGGTGGTGGGTACAGCACCGCCGCAGACATGCTGAAGTTCTGCGAGGCGCTGCGCAGCGGCAAGCTGCTGTCGCCGGCGCTGCTGCAGCAGGCCACCACCGCGCAGAACCACAAGGGCTGGTACGGCTACGGCTTCGTCGTGCAGGGGCAGGGCAGCCAGCGCCAGTACGGGCACGAGGGTGGGGCGCCGGGGTCGAACAGCGCCATCGTGGTGTTGCCCGAGCAGGGCTACGTGGTCATCGGCCTGGCCAACGTTGATCCGGATGCGGTCGGCAATGTGGTCAATTACATCGCGCGGCTCTTGCCGCTGTAGCGCAGGCGCCGCGCCCGGCTGGAGGTAGAGTCGACCGTTGGTCGACTATCGCGTACAGCGCGGGGTTTCAGCGGGTCGCGAGGGACAGTCGATCAACGGTCGACTCTACCCCCGTCAGCGCGGCACCCGCACCATCTTTGTCATCAGGTGCTCGACTACGCCCTCCGGATCGGCCGTGCGGCCGACGTGCGTGCTCGACATCTGCACGATCGAGCTGCGCTTGGCCGTAAGGAAATGGAAGCGCGCACGCGCGGGCAGCTGTGCGATCGGGCCGGCGTTGGCGTCGCCGCGGCAGATCGCCACGATGGCATCCAGCCACGGCTGCAGCGCTTCCAGGTCAAGCGCCGGCGCGAACGCCCGCAGGCGCGCTGCATCGATCTCGATCGCGGCTTCCAGATGGCGCGCGCCGGGGCAGGAGACGATCACCCCGACGTTGATGAACTCTTCGCGTTCCACCCGCGGTACCACGCGGATGACCGCATAGTCATACGTGTGCAGCGTGGGCACGGACGGCCTCCTGCACGAACACCGCACGCACCTTCAGGCGGTGCTTGAGGTAGTTGATGTAGCCCTGGCGGTAGGCCTGCGGGCTGTCGAACGCCGGTTCGTCCACCAGCCAGCTGTCCGGCACCAGGCCAACGATGCGCTCGATTTCCGCATCGGGCAGGCGCGCGGCCAGCTCGGCATCCACCTCGGCAATGCGGCTGGCAAACGGCAGCAGCACGTGGTCGCGGATCAGCACGAAGGGCTTTTCGCAGGCGTCGCCGGCGTTGGCCCAGTCGTGATGGAAGTACATCGCCGCACCGTGGTCGATCAGGTACAGCTTGCGGTGCCAGACCATCAGGTTGGGGTTGCGCGTGGTGCGATCGACATTGCTGGTGAACGCATCGAACCAGACCAGGCGCGAGGCCAGGTCCGCGTCCACCGGCATTGCGGCCGGATCGTAGTTGATGGCGCCGGGCAGGTAGTCCAGGCCCAGGTTCAGGCCCTCGCTCGCACGGATCAGGTCCTGTATCTCCGGGTCAGGTTCGGTGCGGGCGAATTCGCTGTCCAGCTCCACGAACAGGATCTCCGGAATCGGCAGGCCGACCGAGCGGGCCATTTCGCCGGCGATCAGCTCGGCGATCAGTGCCTTCGGACCCTGGCCAGCGCCACGGAACTTGAGCACGGCCATGCCGTCGTCGTCGGTCTCGACCACGGCGGGCAGCGAGCCCCCTTCGCGGAGCGGGGTGATGTAGCGGAGTGCGTGTACGGTGCGCATGAACGAATTCTACTGCAGTCTTCACTTCACCCTGCTGCCTGCGGTGGCAGCATCCAGCCTCGGGGAGCATGAACCGGCCAGGATGGCCGTGGTGTACGAGAGCTGCCATCCTTCAAGCGTTTCCACGATGTACTTGCAGGCATTGGAGGTGCACCCATGAATGACGAATCCATTCCCCTGCTGCCGATCCTGGACGACGCCAAGGTCGAACAGATGATCGGCAAAGTGGTGCTGGTGGGTATTACCCGTTACGGCGGCGATGGCCAGATGCGCGACCAGCAGCAGTATTCGGGCACGGTGCTGCGCATCAGTGCCGAGGAAGGGGTGGTGTTGGCTGACGAGGCCGATGGCCATGAACGTTACCTGCCGCCGATGCTCGACCAGTACCGGCCAGCGGAACCGGGTGAGTACCGGCTGCGCTCGGGCGGCGAGATCGTGGTCGACCCCGATTACCTGACCACGTGGGACCTGCACGCGCAGCAGTGAATGCTGTCCTTCGTCCGCCGGGCATGGCCCGGCGCTACCGGAGGTTGCCGACGTCGATGGTAGCGCCGGGCCACGCCCGGCGAGCATTGCTTCCGGCCCATTCACTACCCACCCCGGGGTGCTAGATTCGGCCGATGCCCGCTGTCTGGCGGGTGCCCAATCACACCCCAGGGGATCAAGGATGCTCATTCATCGCACCTCTCTGGCGGCGGCCATTGCCGTTGCCACCGTCGGCCTGCTGGCCGCTGGCCCGGCGCTTGCCGACTACGCAAAGCCGCCGGAGCACCTGCTCAAGGTGCTGAAGGCACCGCCGCCGCCGGCACCGAACGTCGACCCGAGCGGGCAGCGCCTGCTGCTGACCACCGCGCAGACCTATCCGTCCATCGCCCGCGTGGCACAGCCGTACCTGAAGCTGGCCGGCGTGCGCCTGGAGCCGAAGAACCGCAGCCGCCACGACACCCCCGGTGGCTACGGCATTCCGGCCTGCGTGGCCGATTTCAGCGTGGTGGAAATCGCCAGCGGCAAGACCACCAAGGTCGATCTGCCGCAGGGCTGTGCCGGTGCGGCGCAGTGGTCGGCCGATGGCAGCCACTTCGCGTTCCAGAACGCGGTCGATACCAGCGTGCAGCTGTGGGTGGGTGATGCAGCCACCGGCCAGGTCAAGCAGGTGCCGGGCGTGCAGCTCAATCCGATCTTCGGCAGCACCGTGCAGTGGCTGGGTGGCAGCCAGAACCTGCTGGTGAAGCTGGTGCCGGCCAACCAGGGCGCAGCCCCGTCCGACGGCGGCGTGCCGACCGGCCCGGACGCGCAGGAATCGCTGGGCAGCAGCGGTGAAAGCAGCACCTACGAAGCCCGCGACACGCTGACCAGCGCGCATGACGAAAAGCTGTTCGCCTATTACGGCGCCTCGCAGCTGGCCGTGGTCGACACCACCAGCGGCAAGGTGCGCCCGGTCGGCAGCGCCGCCATCTTCAACGACGTCAGCGCCGCGCCCGATGGCGTGCACGTGCTGACCGAATCGATCAAGCCGCCGTTCTCGCACGCGGTGACCTACCAGCGCTTCGCCAACGACGTTGCGGTGCTGGACATCGCCAGCGGCAAGACCACCGCCATCGCCAGCCTGCCGCTGGCCGACCGCGTGCCGGTGCATGGCGTGCCGGAAGGTCCGCGTGGCTTCGACTGGCGCTCCACCGATCCGGCCACCCTGGTCTATGCCGAAGCGCTGGACAAGGGTGACTGGAAGGTGACCGTGCCGCACCGTGACCGCGTGCTGATGCTGAAGGCCCCGTTCAATGGCAAGCCGGTGGAAATCGCCCGCACCGCACAGCGTTTCGAAGGCCTGGCCTGGTCGGCGGATCCGGCCGTGTCCTTCATGTTCGAGAACGACGAGAACCGCCACTGGGTGCAGACCCGCATCGTCGATGTCGACCAGCCGAAGAAGGAAGGCCGCTTGCTGTGGGACATGTCCAGCGATGAGCTGTACGGAGACCCGGGCAACCTGGTGTTCAAGCGCCTGCCCAACGGCGCCGCGGTCGTGCGCCAGGAAGGTAATTTCGTGTTCCTGCGCGGGCAGGGCGCTTCGCCGCAGGGCGACCGTCCGTTCCTCGACCGCCTGGACCTGGGCTCGCTGAAGAGCGAGCGCCTGTTCCGCAGCGATGCCGATGCGTATGAGCAGTTCCTCGGTTTCAGCAGCACCCCGGGCCGTTACCTGACCTGGCACCAGTCGGTGATGGACGCGCCGAACGCGTTCGTGCGCCAGCAGGGTGAGGCGGTTGCCGCAGCGAAGGAGGGCGAGGCGCAGTTCGCGTCCACCGCCACCGCGCTGACCAGGCTGGTCGACCCGACCCCGGAAGTGCGCCAGATCAAGAAGCAGCTGGTGACCTACAAGCGCGCCGACGGCGTGGATCTGTCCTTCACCCTGTACACCCCGCCGGGCTACAAGGAAGGCCAGCGCGTGCCGGCGATCCTGTACGCGTACCCGGCCGACTTCGCCAACGCCGCCCAGGCCGGCCAGGTGTCCGGTTCGCAGCAGACCTTCACCCGCCTGCAGCCGTACCGCCTGATGCTGCTGGCCGGCTACGCGATCATCGACAACGCCTCGTTCCCGATCGTCGGCGACCCGAAGACTGCCTATGACACCTACCTGGAGCAGCTGGAAGCCGACGCCAAGGCGGCGGTGGACAAGGCCGTGGACATGGGCGTGGTCGACCGCAACCGCATCGGCGTCACCGGCCACAGCCATGGTGGTCTGATGACCGCGAACCTGATCGCCCACACCAACCTGTTCAAGGCCGGCGTGGCGACCAGCGGTTCGTACAACAAGACGTTCACCCCGTTCGGCTTCCAGAACGAGCGTCGCTCGGTGTGGCAGGCGCAGGACGTGTACCTGAAGGCCTCGCCGTTCTTCTACGCCGACAAGATCAAGCTGCCGCTGCTGCTGGTCCACGGCGAAGACGATGCCAACCCGGGCACCGAGCCGTTCCAGTCGCGCAAGCTGTACCAGGCCATCCGTGGCAATGGTGGCACCACCCGCCTGGTGATGCTGCCGAACGAACCGCACTGGTACACCGCGCTGGAATCGAACGAGCAGCTGGTGTCGGAGATGCTGAACTGGTTCGACACCTACGTGAAGAACGCGAAGTAACGTCGAGCCTGCTCGATTGCCAGCGTAGAGTCGAGCCATGCTCGACTCTACGCTGGCAATGCCATTGCGTTGCCGCAACGCTGCGGTACGCTGCAGCTCTGGTGTTGCCACGGATGCGCTCAATGAAAACCATCGTTCTTGCTGTGTTCCTGTCACTGGCCATCGCACCGGCCATCGCGTCGGCGCAGGATATGACCGGTCAACTGGCTGCGCTGGGCATCACCGCCGGCATGCCCTATGCCAAGGCCAAGCGTCTGCTTGATGCAGCGGGCTGGCATGCCACGCCGCTGGAATCAGGGCAGGCCCCGCTGCCGGACTTCCCCGAGATCGAATGCGGCCAGGGCCGCGATGCGGTCTGTTCGGCGGGCTTCCACAAGAACGATCGATCGGTGGCGATGATCATCGGCACCACGCAGGCGGGGCAGCCGTTCGTGCAGGGCACGTACTGACCGCGCACGGACGTCGCCATGAAAAACGCTGCACGTGGACGTACCGGATGGGGATGGCTGCTGGTCGGCCTGTTGTTCAGCGGCACCGCTGCGGTGGGCTGCACCGCACTGGGCCGGTTTGCGATCCCGCAGTTCGCTCAGCAGTTTGCCGAAGCGGGCCAACCGTTGCCCGCGATCACCCAGTTCTTCGCAGGCAGCTACGGACTGGCCTGGCTTGGCCCGTTGCTGGTGATCGCCGCCTGGCTGGCAGGGCGGGCGCGGCTGTCGGCGTTGGTCGGCAGCGTGACGCTGATGGTGGCTACCCCGCTGGCCATGTTTGCGGCCTACCTGCCGCTGTTCAAGCTGGGCACGTTGTACTGACCAGCGCGCGGTCCGGTGGCTGCGACCATGACCGGATACCGCCAACCATGACCTCCGGCCCGTCGCCGGGCGCTCGGGCGCGTACTACCCTCAGTGGTTCAAGGCGCGTGGGTGCCTCCTTCCACTGGAGTTGTCGATGTCCCGTTCGTTGCTGGTCGTCGTTTCCGCTGTCTTGACGCTGTCCCCGCTGCCGTTGCTGGCCGCCAGGGCACCCGCGCAGGACCTGGCCGCCGAGGTCAATCCTTTCATCGGCACCACCAACGCCGGCAACGTCTACCCGGGGCCGACGGTACCCTTCGGCATGGTGGCCTTCAGCCCGGAAATGACCGCACTGCCGGGCAAGCGCTTCCCGATTGCCGCGCCCGGTGGCTATGAGTGGCGCAGCAACGGCGTGCGCGGTTTCAGCCTGACCCATGTCAATGGCACCGGCTGCACCGGCGCCAGCGGCGATATTCCGTTGATGCCGGTAACCCTGCCGGTCGAGCTGTCGCCGTCGTCGGCCGATGCCGGCGTGCGCTATACCAGCCTGCTGGACCACGCGAAGGAAACCGCCAGCCCCGGCGCCTACACGCTCACCCTCGACAATGGCGTGGCCGTGAGCCTGGCAGCCACGGCGCGCACCGCGGTGGGCCAGTTCCAGTTCCCCGCCGACAAGCCGGCCAACCTGCTGTTCCGCACCTCCGACAGCGAAGTGGGCAGCGGCGATTCGACCATCATCATCGACCCGGCCACGCGCACCGTGCGCGGTTCGGTCACCAGTGGCAACTTCTGCGGCTACCTCGCCGAGGACCGCCGCGAGAGTTACTACACCCTGCATTTCGTCGCCGAGTTCGACCAGCCGTTCGAAGTGGGCGGCACCTGGCGCGATGACACCGTGCAGGGCGGCGCGCGCGAGGGCGGCGGTGGCACCACCTATGGCAGCAAGGGCCACCCGCCGGCAGGCAAGGGCGCGGGCGGTTGGATCAGTTTCGATGCCAAGCGCACGCCGCAGGTGACCGCGCGCATCGGCATTTCCTACGTCGATGAAGCCGGCGCGCGGGCCAACCTGCGCCGCGAGAGTCCGCAGGGTACGACCGTGGCGGCCACGCAGGCGGCCACCCGCGCGAAGTGGAACGAACTGCTGGGCCAGGTCAGCGTGAAGGGTGGCACGCCCGACGAGCGCACCGTGTTCTACACCGCGCTGTACCACGCCATGCTGGCGCCCAACCTGCACAGTGATGGCGATGGCCGTTACCGCGGCATGGACGGCAAGGTGCATGCGCTGGCCAAGCGGCAGCAGGCGCAGTACGCCAACTACTCGGGCTGGGATGTGTACCGCTCGCAGCTGCAGCTGCTGACCCTGCTGCAGCCGCAGGTGGGCTCGGACGTGGCGCAGTCGCTGCTCAACCAGGCCGACCAGAATGGCGGCGTCTGGGATCGCTGGACCCACATCACCGGCGCCACCGGCGTGATGAACGGCGATCCGTCGCCGCCGTCGGTGGCGGCCATCCATGCCTTCGGCGGCCGCGGCTTCGACCTGCAGCGCGCCTACGCCTCGCTGAAGAAGGCGGCCACGGTGCCCACCGCACGTGATCTGGACAAGCGTGGTTGCCCGGTGCTGTGCGTGGGCCAGCGCCCGGGCCTGGACCAGTGGATTGCCCTGAAATACATGCCGGAAGGCGCGCCGGGCTGGGGCAGTGCGGCCGACACACTGGAAATGGTCAGCGCCGATTTCGGCCTGTCCGAGCTGGCGCTTGCAGCCGGTGATGTGCAGGGTGCAAAGCAGTTCCGTGAGCGTTCCGGCTGGTGGCGCAATCTCTACAATCCCAAGGCCACCGCACCGCAGGGCTACATCCAGCCGCGCAATGCCGATGGCAGCTGGCCGGCGTTTGATCCGGCCGCCGACGATGGTTTCGTCGAAGGCAGTGGCGCGCAGTACCTGTGGATGGTGCCATTCGATCCGGCCGGTCTTTTCGAGGCACTCGGCGGCCGCGATGCCAGCATCGCGCGGCTCGATGCGTTCTTCCGCAAGCCCGACGGTGCGTGGGCAGTGACCAAGTCCGGTCCGCTGCACGCCGAACTGGACAATGAACCGTCCATTGCTGCGCCGTGGCTGTACAACTTCCTCGGCCAGCCATGGAAGACCCAGGAAACCGTGCGCCAGGCGATGCGGCAGATCTGGACCAATACGCCCGAGGGCATGCCCGGCAATGATGACCTCGGCCAGATGTCCTCGTGGTACGTGTGGTCGGCGCTGGGCCTGTACCCGGTGTACCCGGGCCGCGCGGACCTGGTGATCGGCAGCCCGCTGTTCACCGAAGCGGTGATCACCCGCCCGGGCGCGAAGATCGTGGTGCGTGCACGCGGCGCAGCGATGGATGCGCCGTACGTGCAGTCGCTGCAGGTGGATGGCAAGGCCAGCACTGCGAGCTGGCTGCCGGCCAGCTTCGTGCAGCGCGGCGGCACGCTGGACTTCGAGCTGGGCAGCACGAAGAACGAGCAGTGGGGCGCGCAGGACGTACCGCCCTCGCACGGCCCCCGGTAAATCCACCCCAGGCGTGGATGAAACATCGCACGGCCGGGCGCCACCCGGCCGTGCTAGCCTGACCGTGCAACAGACAAGCGGCAGGAGGTTCCCATGGAAATTCCACAGGACGTGTACGAGCACGTACTGGGCGTGGCGGTCGAAATGGCCAATGCCAGCACCCACGGCGATACCCGCAGCCAGTGGCGGCTGCACGACGAACTGCGGCAGTACTGCGACGCCATGGCGGTGGAAGGCCGCGACCATCCCTTCCTCTGGGAAACCCTGGGTGACTTCACCAGCGACAGCGGCGTGGCCATCGGCTACTACGAGCGCGCGCTGACCCAGGCGCGCCAGCTGGGCGTGATCGAAGGCGAAGCGTCGATCTGCCTGGAGCTGGCACGGCGCCACATCGACCAGGGTGAAAAAGAGCGCGGTTACGAGTTTGCGCTGCTCGCCGACGAAGCCGCGCGGCAGACCGACGACCTCGATCTGCGCCGCGAAATCAGTCAATTCCTACTGGAAAACACATGAGTCCTCGCATGATTCTGATCCGCAGCTGCATCGCAGCCTTCGCCGCTCTTTGTGCACTGCACGCGCATGCGCAGACGGGCGCCGTTGCGATCAACCCGTTGCTGACCAAGCCTGCCTCGGCAGTCACGCCTGAAGAAGTGACTGGCATGCAGCAACGGCTTGCGGACTGGCCGGAGCTCAGCCGCTATCGCGAGGCGAACGCGCGCTTGCCAGCGAAACAGACAGGTGTTTCCCGGATCGTGTTCTATGGCGATTCGATCACTCAGAACTGGGGCGAAAAAGACCCCAGTACGTTCTTCCCAGGCAAGGGATACATCAACCGCGGTATTGGCGGGCAGACGTCGCCGCAACTGCTGCTGCGGTTCAGCCAGGATGTCATTGCCCTCAAGCCGGAGGTCGTGGTGATTCTGGCAGGGACCAATGACCTGGCGGGCAATACCGGGCTGGCCACCCAGTCCATGATTGAAGACAACGTGCATGCGATGGTGGACCTGGCCCGGGCGCACGGCATTGGCGTGGTCCTTGCCTCGGTGCTGCCCGTGAGTGATTACCCTTGGCTGCCCGGGACATCACCCGCACCCAAGGTGCGTTCATTGAACGCTGCGCTTGAGCGGTACGCTGCCGCGAAGGGAGTCGTGTATCTGGATTACTACAGCGCGCTGACCAATACAGCAGGCGGAATTGACCGGTCGTTGGCCTTTGACGGCGTCCATCCCACCGCGGCGGGGTACGCAGTGATGGCGCCGCTGGCCGAAGCGGCCATTGCACGCGCGCTGGAGGCGCTCCCGGCGTCGCGCCGCTGAGCGCTTATCAGGCTCTGATCGAGAGTGCATGATGGCCGCTGTCTCCGACAACGTGCTCGAGGCCGTGGCGCGCGCCGTGTTCAAGCGCACCCCGGTGCTGGTCACCGAACTCTATTCAAGCGCTGGCGAGCAGCCGCGCCGCTACGATTCTGCCGAGGCCCTGTGCGAACACGGCAGGGCATTGCAGTGGGTCTCAGGCGGCATGTTGCTGATCGGCGTGCAGTACGCGGACATGGGCGGCGCCGTACGCGTGCGCCCGTTTGACAGCGGGCGCGGTGACTCCGCGCGGGTCATGGTGTCCGGCTGGGGGCTGATCTCGATCCTGCTGCCGATGGCCATCGATGTGAACGTCAGCGCGAAAGTGCAGGCCCTGACCGAGCGCGCCGCACTGGCCCGCGAGCGCGGCGCGCTGGACGTTCCGCCGGTGTGCGACTGGAACTGGAAAGCGGTGGAGTCGCACAAGCGTCGCTTGCAGGATGTACTCCGGAAAGCCCTGTAAGGCGCCCGCTCAGTCGTCGTCGCGCTTCAGCGCCGTATCCGCCGCCAGCAGCGCCTGCGCGGCCGCACTCAGTGGCGGCGAGGGCGGCGTATCGCAGCCAATGGCCGCCATCATCCGTTCCATGCCGACGAACCTGCGCGCGCGGCGGTCGTAGATGCCGGTTACCAGCAGCGCGCGGGTGGCAACTTTCTGCTCCCGCCCGACCAGCACGCGCTGCTCCATGATGATGCGCGTACCGACCCAGCCGGCCAGCCGCGTTTCCAGCGTGAACTGCTGGAAGGGCTTGAGTTCGCGCCGGAACTGGATGGTGCCCGCACCAACGATGGGTGCCCACTTCTCACGCAGCGCCACCTTGCCCAGGCCCATGCGCAGGATCAGGTCCAGCCGGCCCAGGTCGAAGATGTTCCAGTAGCGGCCGTTGGTCATGTGCAGGTTGCTGTCCAGGTCGTTGGGCAGCACCCGGAACGGCAGCCGCGAGACCCCGAACGGGGCCTCCAGCTTGGGCCGGAACAGGCTGCACAGCAGCAGGTGGAGCAGGCGGAACCAGAGATTCATGACTATGACGACTGTTATAGGACGGGCGATACGCTAATCTATGACGACTGTCCTAGCAAGGTGAGCGGCATGAGCCCGCGAGCGTCCGATGCCCCCCAGCGCGTGATCGATGCGGCCGCCCAGATGCTGGCGCGGGTCGGGCTCAATGCCACTAGCATCCGTGAGGTGACCAAGCTGGCCGAGGCGCCGCTGGGCTCGACCTACCACCATTTCCCGGGCGGCAAGCAGGAGCTGCTGGCCCGCGCCACGCAGATGGCAGGCGACAAGGTGGAAGCGCTGCTGGTGGAGCTGCTGCGTGGCGGTGCCGTGCCGGGCCTGCAGCAGTTCCTGGCGATGTGGCGCGAGCGCCTGCTGCGCACGCAGTTCCGCGCCGGCTGCCCGGTGCTGGCCGCGGCGGTGGAAGAACCGGTCGAAGCGGTCGCGAGCCAGCCACGCGCGGCAGCGGCCGAAGTGTTCGCGCGCTGGCAGGGACATCTGGCCCAGGCCTTCGTGGCCGACGGCCATGCGCCGGAGCAGGCGGCCGCGCTGGCCAGCCTGGTCATCGCCAGCGTGGAAGGTGCGGTGGCCATGAGCCGCGCGCTGCAGGACATCGCCCCGTTCGACCAGGTGGCCGCCCAGCTGCTGAAGGCAGCCGCGCCGCCCACACGCTAGAATCGACCCGAACGCACCCACGCGTGCCCGGCGAGGATGTCCGCATGCTGCACTCCCTGTGGTCCGGCCCAGCGCCGGCATGAAGCAGACCAAGCGCTTCAACCGCACGCCGTTGAAGCTGCCGATGACACGCAGCAGTGAAGTCGCCCGCGCGCGTCGGCAGCTGCAGTACCACGGGTGGCCGCGCCTGCAGATGGCGCTGATCGTGTTGCTGACCGGCGGCGCCGGTTTCCTCGCCTCGCACGCGCTGCGCCTGGCCGGCCTGGACAGCATGCTGCTGCGTTATCCGCTGGCGATGCTGCTGGCCTATGCCGTGTTCCTGCTGCTGATGTGGCTCTGGATCCGCTGGAGCTGGGGTGCGGTGGCTGACGGTGCTGCCGAGGTCGCCGGCAATGGCGGCGGCGGTGGCGGCTCCCCACGCGCGGGCCCTTTGTGGGGCGGCAGCGGCGGCCACTCCGGTGGTGGCGGTGCTTCGGCGTCGTGGGCTGAAGCCTCGACCTCATCCATCACCGACACCGATGGTGCGTCCCTGTTGGAGGTTGCAGACGGGGAGGCCGGATTGCCACTGCTGGCCGTGCTCTGTCTTCTCGCGCTGGTGGCCACTGTGCTGCTGGCCAGCGTCTGGGTGGTGTGGTCGGCACCGGTGCTGATGGCTGAGCTGCTGGTGGACGCCGCCATTGTCGGTGGCCTGTACTGGCGCATGCAGGGCATGGGCGCGCAGGGGTGGTGGCGGTTGTGCCTGTCGCACACGTTCTGGCCACTGCTGGGCCTGGTGGTGTTCTTCGCCGTGCTGGGCTGGAGTGCACAGCAGCTGACGCCGGAGGCGGTCAGCCTGATGCAGGTGGTGCAGGCGCTGTAGCGTTGCTGCGCGTGCCCGCAGGGGCGCGGTCCTTCTTCAACACAGGGTGCTCCAGCACCGGGTGGGTGGTCATGACCAGGTACGTTGCATGGAAGCGCATATGGGCCATCGCCGCTGTGGTCTCGGCAGTAGCGTTGCTGTGCCTGGCCTGCACGCTGAAACCCTGGCAAAGCGCGTCCCTCGGGCCGCCGACGGTGAACCTTGGCACCGCGCAGATGCAGGCGGAGATCATGGCGCTTGCGATCAGGAACCCCATCCTGCCACCGCCACCCCGGTCGTTGCCGGTGCCCATGGCGATGGGGGGCCGTGGGACTGCAAGGGCAGACCGCTGGCGCCCCGAGGTGCAACCGCGGTTGTCCGATCCTGTGCCTGCCGCAACCATCGTGATCGACCACACACTGCCGTACTGCCTGCCGGAAGGTCATGCCCGGTTCTGCCAGGACGACGATGACCTGGTGGACTGGGTGGAGGAGCGCCCGATGTACCTGCTGCGCCGGCAGCTGCAGGCACAGCTGCCGCTGGCCAACCGGCGCAGCAGGCGGGTAACGGATGCAGCGCTGGAGGGCGCTGCGCATCTGGGTTTCGTGCAGTTGCGTACGATCCAGAAACAGGGTTGCCAGCGGTCCGCAACGGAAGAGAGCCTTGAAGAAAGCGTGATCCTCCTGCTGTCGACGCCGGTGTTCAGTGCGGACAACCAATGGGCCATGATCGCCGTGGCCGCTGACTACTGTTCAAGCATCGGGGGCCAGCGTTCCCGTATGCTGTTCCACAGGGAAGAGGGGCAGTGGGTGCTTGAAAGGCCCGAACTGGCCCTATCGGGAATCCGTCGAGGGCGGGCGTTGTGGCCCGGCCGGGAATGAGTCAATCGCCAAGGAGAGGCACATGCAATCTGCTGCACGCAGTAACAGGATGTGGTGTTGGATGATGGGCGCGATGTTCGCGCTGTTGATGCCCTTCACCGTGATGGGCCAGGCCGCGCCTCCTGCGGCGCAACCGACCGTCGATACCGCCATCGCTGCCGAAGAGGTGAAGTGCCCCGCCTGCACCTACGAACGCATCGGCCGAAAGGTCGATATCGGTCTGGTTGCCTTGATGGCCGCGCTGATCATCGGCGTGCTGTTCGCCGTCTCCCGCGAGTGGGGAACGCCCTCGCAGCGCTGGACCTGCCGCAGCACGGCCCTGTTCCTGGCGGCGATGGGCTTGGTGTTCGTGTGGCGCGCCGGCAGCGTGCTTTACCTGGGCTACAGCCCGTGGCAGGAGGTGCCGTCGCTGGTCATCGCAGGGTGGGTCGATGGCCTTCTGACCACCTCGCCGCGCTGGCTGATGGCCCTGCTGCTGATGGCGGCGGCCCCGCTCATCTGGAGGCGCAGCGAGCAGCTGCCACGCTGGCGCATCGCCTGAGGCAGCGCCGGGCAATGTCCGGCGTTTCCACGCTGGCGCTCAATCAAAGCGCCAGCGCAGCCCTGCATACACGCCGCGGCCTTCGCCCGGCGTCGAGCGCGCGACATCCTTGCCCGCGTCGTTGTAGCCCGGGGTGACCGTGGCCGCGTAGTGGCGGTCGCCGATGTTGCGCATTTCCGCCCAAGCCTGCCAGCGGCCACCCGGCGCGTCGTAGCCGATGCGGCTGCCGAAGATCACGTGGCTGTCGGCCCAATAACTGTTGGCGTAGTCCACCGCGATGCGCGAGGCGTATTCGGTGTTCAGTGCGGCGTACAGGCCGGAGGCATGGTCGAAGCGCAGTTCGGCCTGGTAGCTGTGCTGCGGCAGGCCGGGCAGGCGGTTGCTGCCGAAGCGTGCGTCGTGGCGGTAGCGGAAGTCGCTGAAGGTGTAGGCCTGGCGCACCGACAGGCGGCCCGGCACACCCTGCCACAGCGTGCTGTCCAGCCCGGCCTCGATGCCGCGGTGCACGGTGGGGCTCGCGTTGTTCTCTGCAACGAACAGGTTCGGCACCGGCTGCAGCTCGACGCTCAGCAGTTCGTGGTTCACGTGCGCGTAGTAGCCGGTCAGTTCCCAGCGGCCCAGCGCGGCTTCGCCACGCGCGCCCAGCTCCAGCGCGGTGGCGGTCTGGCTCTGCATCGGCACCGGCGTGCGCTGGCGGCCGGTCGACGGACCGTTGCCGGCGCCGAAGAACTGGTTCGAACCCCAGATCATCGACCACGGGTGCGGCGCTTCCACCGAGCGGCTGAGGTTGCCGAACCACTGCGTCTGCGCACTGTGCTGCCAGGTGAAGCCCAGGCGCGGCGCGTAATCCCAGTCGTGGTCACGCAGGCGGCCGCCGCTGGTGGGCCAGGTCACCTGCACATCGCTGCGGGTGTTGATCAGCGCCAGACCGGTCTGCACGCGCAGGCGATCATTCACGGCCAGATTGTTGCCGACGTGCAGCGTGCTCTGGGTGCCGAGATGGCGGAAATCACGCGTGTGCGTGCCGGCCGCATAGCCGTTGCTGGCAAAGCGCAGCGACTCGCGCACGTTGGCATCCAGGTCGTGGGTCACGCGCAGGCCGACGGTGGTTTCGCTGTCCAGGCCGAACAGCGGATGACGGCGACGGTAGTCCAGCGTGGCGTTGAGGTCGGCGTAGTCCAGCTGCTGGCGGTAGAGGCTCTCGCCCAGGTCCATCGGGTACTTGTGGTAGACCAGCCCGGCCTGCAGCGAGGAATCTTCGTCGATCTGCAGCGTGGTCATGTTGCCGATCCAGGTGCTGCCCGGCTGCGGACGGCGCGCGTCGATGGCGAGGTTGGCCGGGTTGGCCGCGCGCGGGTCGTTGCGGATCTGGTCGCGGGTCAGGCGCCCGGGCGTTTCGTGATTGGTCTCGCGGTAACGCACGAAGAAGCGGGTCTGCAGGTCCGGGCTGATCTGCCAGCCGATGTTGGCCACCGCGCCTTTGCCGTCGCCGCGCGCGTGGCGCTGGTAGCCGTCGAACTCGCTGTCGGTGTAGGCCAGGAAGTAATCGACATCGCCACTGACACCGCCCCAGCTGATTCCGCGCTTCTGGTAGCCGCGGCTGCCGGCCTCGTAGTGCAGCTGCACGCCGGCCGAGTCTCGGCCGCTGCGGCTGACATAGTCGATGGCGCCGCCCAGCGCCAACGCGCCGCGCTCGAAACCATTGGCGCCGCGCAGCACTTCCACCCGCGACAGCCACAGCGGTTCCAGCAGTTCGTAGGGCGTGCCGCCCGGGCCGGTCAGCGGCAGGCCGTCGATCGATACCGCGATGCCGGAGGCATGTGCGCCCGGGCCACGGTTGATGCCGGAGCCGCGGACGGACACCTTGGTGCCTTCGTTGCCCGGCGACTGTGCGCTGATGCCCGGCTGGTAGGCCAGCACATCGGCAGTGCTGGCCAGGCGGCTGTCCGCCTTGGCCACGTCGATCACGTTGCTGGCGCCCGGCACGCGCTTCAGCGCCTCGCGCGCCTGCGCGCTGGCATCGGCGGCAGTGACCTGCACGGCATCGAGGGTGGTGGCCTGTGGGGCGGCTTGGGCGGTGGTGGCGAGGCCGAGGGACACGGCCAGGAACAGCAGGGACGGGGTGGGGCGGTAGGACGGAAGCGACATGCGGACAGGATGTAAACCACGAGAGTGGCGCGAAAGTTAACAGGTCGCGGGCGGTACGTCACCCCTGCAAGCAAAGCCGAGCATGGGCTCGGCTTTACTTGGATTGCCGGGTAGCGCCGGGCTATGCCCGGCGGCACAGAGATCCCTGGTGGTGCCGGCCGCTGGCCGGCAACGAGCGGATCCC
>NZ_QETL01000018.1:0-49291 GCF_003105135.1 Stenotrophomonas sp. SPM
GTCTTGCCGTGTGCGCAGGACAGCGCACAGGAGCAAGCGGCGACCAAGCCTACATGGACGTATTTACGGCGTCCCCGCAAACCCACAGTGCCCCGCCATTCCGCGGAATGCCGCTCTTGCTCTTGAGGTTGCCGGCCAGCGGCCGGCACTACCGTCAGGTGCAGGGCTGCAAGCCCTGCCGATACCCTTACACTCACTACCGCCTTCCAACTAGCCACCTGCATGAACCTTCCGCTGCACTTCGGCCTGCTCGGCTCCCTCGAAGCCGGTGCCATCGCCCTGCTGGTCGGGCTGCTGGTGTACTTCCTCTGGCACCACCTGTGCCGCGCACTGCGCTGGTCCATGGGCCATGCCATCGGCTGGGCCTGCGTGTTCTCCGTCGCCATCTCCGCCGGCATCGACATGTGGAAGCTGTTCTACATGGGCATCGTGCGGCTGGAGTCGCCGCTGTATGCGCGCATCTTCCTCTCCACCATCCACGACCCCAACGAACTGGGCAGCCGCGTGGTGCTGGAAATCGCCGGCGCGCTCTCCGGTGTCGCGCTGGGATGGGTCTTGTTCAGTTCGCGGTCATCCGCGCAGAACGTCGATTGACGCAGGTTTTTCGTTGCGTGCCGGTTAAATCCGGCCGCGCTGAATGTGCGTCTTATGGGCCGCTCACTTTGCCCTAACCACCGCGCTAAACCATGCGTCGGGGCGAGTGGTTAATAGGGTGTATGCACCCCGGTCGCGGCCCAAAATCGATTCAGAAACACGGTGGCAGGGTAGGTGCCGTGCGGAGACAACACGCCGCGCTCCACCACCCAAAGGAGATCCACCTGATGACTATTCGTAACCGCAAGCCCCTGCTCGCCCTGATCGTTGCCGCCGGTAGTGTGCTGGCCGTTCCGGCCATGGCGCAGAGCGCCCAGCAGCAGGCAGCCCAGGCACAGAATCAGGCGGCGCAGGCCCAGCAGTCAGCAGCCCAGGCGGGCCAGGCCGCTGACCAGGCCTCCAGTGCGGCTGCATCGGCGCAGGCACAGGCCAGTGGCGGCGGCCAGACCTGGGCCAGCATCGATACCGATGGCAACGGCACCATCAGCAAGTCCGAGGCACAGGTGAACGCGGGCCTGGCCCAGGTGTTCGACCAGGCCGATACCAACAAGGACGGCGAGCTCAGCGCCGATGAGTACAAGGCCTTCGTGGCCGCCCAGCAGGCCGGGGCGGGCGCAGGTGCTGGCGGCGGCAACTGATCGCCGCTTGTTTGAATGAAACCGGTTGAATGAATCCGGTTGTGTTCGGGGCAACCGGTGCATGGGGCCCGGGCGGCGAAGGCCGCCCGGGTTTTTGTTGCCCTCGCCACCCCTGTATCCTTGTCGGATGAACGCCTCCATGCCTGCGCGCTCGCGCGCCATCGGCCTGGTCGGTTTTGACGGTGACGACACGCTGTGGAAGAGCGAGGACTATTACCGCAAGGCCGAGCAGGAATACCTGGACCTGCTGTCGCGCTACGTCGACGTGCACGACACCCAGACCGCCCGCCACCTGCTGGAGGTGCAGCAGCGCAACCTGGCCGTGTTCGGTTATGGGGTGAAGGGCATGGTCCTGTCGATGATCGAAGCGGCCATCGACATCACCGGCCAGCGCATCGACGCCAAGGACATCCAGCGCATGCTGGATATCGGCCATGAAACCCTGCGCCACCCGGTCGACCTGATCGACGGCGTGCGCGAATCGGTGGCAGCCATCGCCGAGCAGTACCCAGTGGTGCTGATCACCAAGGGCGACCTGTTCCACCAGGAAGCCAAGATCAAGGTGGCCAAGCTGCACGAGCTGTTCCCGCGCATCGAGATCGTCTCCGAGAAGGATCCGGAAACCTACGCGCGCGTGCTGTCCGAATTCGATCTGCCGATGCAGCAGTTCGTGATGGTCGGCAACTCGCTGCGCTCGGATATCGAGCCGGTGGTCACCTTGGGCGGCTGGGGCATCCACACCCCGTACGCGGTCACCTGGGCCCACGAAACCCAGCATGGCGTGGCCGACGACGAGCCGCGCATGGTCACTGCCGATACCGCCTGGGATTGGCCGGCCGCGCTGGCCGCGATCGAGGCCAAGGCCGCTGCAGCGGCCTGACATGACCCGGCGGCTGCGGCAGAATCAGGGCATGAATCGTTCCTCGCTCCTGCTGCTGTCGCTCCTGCTGCTGGCGCCGGCCACCGTGCTGGCCCAGCAGACGGCCGAACGTTCGGCGGCCTACACGGTGGAAACCGGTGACGGTTGGCTGGATGCCCAGCTGCAGGACATCAACCACTACGCCGAGCGCTACCCCGATGCGTTCCTCGACGAGGTATCGCGCTATGCCAACGTGCCGCGCGGCTATGTCAGCGCACTGTTCACCACCCATGGCTGGCAGGCCGGCGATATCTACTTTGCCTGCTTCTGGGCCAAGGCCAGCGGCCAGACCTGCCGCGACAGCGTGCGCGCCTTCAGCCAGAACCCGGAAGGGGGCTGGGAAGCGGTGGTCACGCGCATGCCGGTGAAGCCGGACAACCTGCATGTCCGCGCCGTGCGCCACGCTGTCGTGGCCAGCTACGAGCACTGGGACCGGCCGATCACCCTCGACGCCACCCTGAAGCGCCAGCTCAAGCGGTAGTGCCGGGCCATGCCCGGCGAGCGCGACGCGCGGCCAGGGAGCCCGCCGGGCATGGCCCGGCGCTACCGGGGTTTCCGGCGAACGGCGGCCGTCATGTTGCTCTGCATATCGCCCCCATCGCGCACACCGGCGACAATACGGCTCTCGCCGTTCCCGTTCCCGCATTCGAGTGACTGATGAGCGCCTCTTTCGTTTCGCCTGATGTGATCCGCCGCCTGTTCGCCCAGGCCATGTCCCGCATGTACCGCACCGAAGTGCCGCTGTACGGCACGCTGGTGGAACTGGTGGAGCGGATCAACGCGGAGGTGCTTGCGCACGACCCGGCGCTGGCCGCGCAGCTGCACCGCAACGACGAACGCGCACGCCTGGACGAAGAGCGCCACGGCGCGATCCGCGTCGGCACCCCGCAGGAACTGGCCACGCTGCGCCGCCTGTTCGCGGTGATGGGCATGTTCCCGGTGGCCTACTACGATCTGTCGGTGGCCGGCGTGCCGGTGCATTCCACCGCGTTCCGCCCGCTCACCGGCGCGGCCCTGGCGCAGAACCCGTTCCGCGTGTTCACCTCGCTGCTGCGCCTGGAGCTGATCGAAGACGAGGCGCTGCGCGTGGAGTCCGCACGCATCCTCGAGCGCCGCCGTATCTTTACCGAGGGCGCGCTGGCGCTGATCGACCAGGCCGAGCGTGACGGTGGCCTGTCGCAGGCCGATGCCGAGCGCTTCGTTGCCGAGGCGCTGGAAACCTTCCGCTGGCACGGCGATGCCACCGTCGACCTGCCCACCTACCACGCGCTGCACGATGCGCACCGGCTGGTGGCCGACGTGGTCAGCTTCCGCGGCCCGCACATCAACCACCTCACCCCGCGCACGCTGGATATCGATGCCGCGCAGGCCGCGATGATCGAGCACGGCATGGCCGCCAAGGCGGTGATCGAAGGTCCGCCTCGCCGGGCCTGCCCGATCCTGCTGCGGCAGACGAGCTTCAAGGCGCTGGAAGAGGCCGTGCATTTCCCCGGTGGTGAGGGCGGTGCGGCCGGCACGCATACCGCGCGCTTCGGCGAGATCGAGCAGCGTGGCCTGGCCCTGACCCCGAAGGGGCGTGCGCTGTACGACCAGCTGCTGGCACAGGCGCGTGATGCCGGTGGCGCCGGCAGCACCGGCGGCGATTACGGCCAGCGCCTGCAGAGCGTGTTCGCCAGTTTCCCCGATGACCACGACACCCTGCGCCAGGAAGGGCTGGGGTATTACCGATACCAGCTGACCGACGCCGGCCGCGCCGCGCCGGAGCGTGTGGCTGACCTGCCGGCCGAAGTGCTGGTAGCCACCGGCCTGGCCACGGCCGACCCGATCGTCTACGAGGATTTCCTGCCGGTCAGCGCCGCGGGCATCTTCCAGTCCAACCTGGGCGGCGAAGAGCAGCGGGCGTATGCCGCGCATGCCAACCGCGAAGCGTTCGAGCAGGCGATGGGCGTGGCGGTAAACGATGAGTTCGAAATCTACGAGCGCATCCAGGCCGAATCGCTGTCGGCGCTGCGCGGATAAGCCGCATGCCGCGGAGCCGAGCATGGGCTCGGCTCTACAGGGATGTTGCGGTGCTGCCATTTGTAGAGCCGAGCCATGCTCGGCTCCACAGTAGCGGGCGTCAGCCCTTCATCGTGCCCGTATCCAGCCATCGCTGGTGCCACGACAGCGCTTCGGGCAGCAGGTGCGGGGTGTGCTTGCCGTAGCTTTCGCGGCTGGCACGGTCGAAGTAATCCTGCAGCTGCGGGCGGAAATCCGGGTGTGCGCAGTTGTCGATCAGCACCTGCGCGCGCTTGCGCGGGGTCAGGCCACGCAGATCGGCCAGGCCCTGCTCGGTCACGATCACCGACACGTCGTGCTCGGTGTGGTCGACATGGCTCACCATCGGGGTGATCGCCGAGATCGTGCCGTTCTTCGCCGTGGACGGGCTCAGGAACGCCGACAGGAAACCGTTGCGCGCGAAGTCACCCGAACCGCCGATGCCGTTCATGATGCGCGTGCCCATCACGTGCGTCGAATTGACGTTGCCGTAGATGTCCACTTCGATCATGCCGTTCATGCCGATGCAGCCCAGGCGGCGCACCAGTTCCGGATGGTTGGAGATTTCCTGCGTGCGCATGATGATGCGCTCGCGGTAGAAATCGATGTGTTCCTTGAACGTCTCGTTGGCCTGCGGGCTCAGCGCGAAGCCGGTGCACGAGGCATAGCTCAGCACGCCGTCGCGCAGCAGGTCGAGCATGCCGTCCTGGATCACCTCGGTGAACGCGGCCAGATCGCGGAAACCACTCTTGGCCAGGCCGGCCAGCACCGCGTTGGGGATGTTACCCACGCCCGACTGCAGCGGCAGCAGGTTCGGCGGCAGGCGGCCCTTCTTCACTTCGTGCTGCAGGAACTCGATCAGGTGCGAAGCGATCTGCTCGCTGGTCGCATCGATCGGGCTGAACGGGCTGTTGCGGTCCGGGCCGTTGGTGCGCACCACGGCCACGATCTTGTCCGGGTCGCAGCGCAGCGCGGTATCGCCGATGCGGTCGTTGGCGTTCACCAGTGGAATCGGCTTGCGGTGCGGCGGCAGCGCGGTGCCGTAGTAGATGTCATGCATGCCGTCCACGCCGGCCGGCTGCCACTCGTTGACCTCGACGATGACCTTCCTGGCCAGGTCCAGCCAGGTCTTGTTGTTGCCCACCGAGGTGGAGGGCACCAGCGAGCCGTCCTCGCGGATGGCCGACACTTCGATCACCGCGGTGTCGATCTCGCCGTAGAAGCCGAACCAGACGTGCTGGGCGACGTGGCTGAGGTGGATGTCGATGTAATCCAGCTTGCCCTCGTTGATGCGGTTGCGCGCATCCGGGTCGCTCTGGAAGGGCATGCGCATGGCGATGCCATCGGCCTTGGCCAGCGCGCCGTCCAGTTCCGGTGCGGTCGAGGCGCCGGTCATCAGCTTGATCTGGAAGGGCAGGCCCTGGGCGTGCACCGTCTCGATGCGGCGGGCAAGTTCGACGGGGACGGCCTTGGGGTAACCGGAGCCGGTGAAGCCGCTCATGGCGACGGTTTCACCGGGCTGGATCAGCGCGGCTGCGGCCTCGGCGGAGACCACGCGGTCACGGAGACGCGCGTTGGCGATGCGATCAACAGACATGACGACACGTGTTTCAGGGGGAAAGCCCGATTATCGGCCATCCCCCGCCGTACGGGGGCTGCGACCTTCGTGGAATGGCTTTTCCGGACGGCGGGCTACCATACCCACCAGTTCTGTTTTGCAGTGCAGCGTGCAATGTCCTTCCGCATTCCGCAGGATGGCCCTGCATCCCGACGTGGGGGAGGGAGCAGAGCCCGCTGGCAGTTCGCTGCAAGCGGGCTTTTTTATTGCCTGATGCCAAAGCTGAATAGGCAGGGTGCATTGCCGGTAGAGTCGAGCTTGCTCGACTGCTCTGGAAAGGCCAGTCGAGCAAGCTCGACTCTACGCGTACCCCTGCCGGCCAGCGGCCGGCACTACCGGGTCGCGCCCCAGCCGGGTCGATACAATCACGCCATGACCCTCGCCCCCGCCGCACTGCCCGCCACCCTGCAGCCCCTGGTCGACCGCGCGCTGGCGCGTCTGGCCCATGTCCTGCCCGAGCCCATCCCCGCCGCGCTGCAGGCGCCGCTGGCGCACCTGGCGGTGGCCAGCGATTTCGCCCTGGATACCCTCGTGCGCCAGCCGGCGCTGCTGGCCCACCTGGCCCAGCCTGGCTGCCCGCCGCTGCCGCCCCCCGTGCTCGACCCGCAGCAGCCCAGCGACTGGCAGGCGCAGCTGCGGCGCTGGCGTGCAGCGATGTCCACCCGCCTGGTCTGGCGCGATCTGGCCGGCCTGGACGACGTGCCGCAGACCCTGGCCGGCGCCACCACCCTCGCCGAGGACTGCCTGCGCCTGGCGCTGGACGCCCTGCAGCAGGAATTCGCCCAGCGCCACGGCGTCATCCGCGATGACGATGGCCAGCCGATGCAGCTGGTGGTGTTCGGCCTGGGCAAACTGGGCGGTGGCGAGCTCAACTTCAGTTCCGATATCGACCTGGTCTACGCCTACGCGCAGGGCGGCGAATCCGATGGCCCGCGCCCGCTGGCCGCCGAGGAGTACTTCGCCCGCCTCGGCCAGCGCCTGGCCAAGCTGCTGGACGACACCACCGTCGATGGCTTCAGCCACCGCGTCGACCTGCGCCTGCGCCCGTTCGGCAGCGCCGGCCGTGTGGCGCTGTCGTTCGCAGCGATGGACCAGTACTTCCAGCGCGAGGGCCGCGATTGGGAACGCTATGCCTGGCTGAAGGCGCGCGCGGTGGCTGGCGACATCGCCGCCGGTGAAGCATGGCTGCAGACCCTGCGCCCGTTCGTCTACCGCCGCTACCTGGATTTCACCGCGCTGGATGGCCTGCGCGAGATGAAGGCGGCGATCACCGCCGAAGTCGCGCGCCGCGAGCTGCACGAAGACATCAAGCGCGGTGCCGGTGGCATCCGCGAAATTGAATTCCTGTGCCAGGCGCTGCAGCTGATCCGCGCCGGGCGTGAGCCGGTGCTGCGCGAGCGGCGCCTGCTGGTCGCCCTGCAGGCGCTGGTCAACGCCGGCCAGATCGCGCCGGACGATGGTGCCGCGCTGCGCGAGGCCTATCTGTTCCTGCGCCGCCTGGAAAACCGCCTGCAGATGCTGCGCGATGCACAGACCCACGTGCTGCCCAGCGACCCGCTGGATCGCCAGCGCATCGCCCTCGGCCTGGGCTACACCGACTGGGATGCGCTGCGCGCGGCACTGGCCGTGCAGCAGCAGCGTGTCAGCACCGAATTCGCCGCGCTGCTGGCCCCGCGCAAGGGCCAGGCCGCACCCGATGCGCTGGCCAGTTACTGGCGCAGCCTGCCCGAAGGCAGCAATGCCGAACTGCTGGCTGAAGCCGGTTTCCTCGATGCCAACGGCGCCGACCAGTCGCTGCGTGATTTCGCCCAGAGCACCGGCGTGAAGTCGCTGTCCGATGCCGCGCGCGCGCGCCTGGATCGCGTGCTGCCAGCGCTGCTGCACGCCGCCACGCGTTCGCCGCAGCCCGATGCCGCGCTCAAGCGGGTGCTTGGCCTGCTGCAGGCGGTGCTGCGTCGAACGAGTTACCTGGCGCTGCTGGACGAACAACCCAGCGCCCTGGCGCGGCTGGTGGACGTGCTCGCACGCAGCGCGCTGCTGGCCGAGCGCCTGGCCGCGTACCCGCTGCTGCTGGACGAACTGCTGGACGTGCGCGTGTCCGGGCCGATGCCCGAATTCGACGGAATGCTGGCCGAATGCCAGCAGGTGCTGCCGGTGGAGGATCCCGAATCGCAGCTGCGCTGGCTCAATGAAACGCGGCTTGCCCTGAGTTTCCGCATGGCGATGGCCACGCTGGATGGCCGCCAGGGCGCGGTGGACAGTACCCGCCAGCTGGCCGAGCTGGCACAGGCGGTGGTCATCACCGTGCTGAAACTGGCCGAGGCAGACATGCACGCCGCGCACGGCGTCGTGCCCGGCGGGCGCTTCGCGATCATCGGTTACGGCAGTCTGGGCGGGCTGGAGCTGGGCTTCGGTTCCGATCTGGATCTGGTGTTCCTGCACGACCATCCCGCCGGCGTGGAAACCAGCGATGGCGCCCGCCCGCTGGAACCGGGCCGCTGGTACGCGCGCCTGGCGCAGAAGGTGATGGCCCTGCTGGGCGCGGTCACCGCTGCCGGCCGCCTGTACGACATCGACGTGCGCCTGCGCCCGGATGGCGGCAAGGGCACGCTGGTGTCCTCGCTGGCCAGCTACACCGAGTACCAGCGCGAACGTGCCTGGACCTGGGAACACCAGGCCCTGGTGCGCGCGCGCGGCGTAGCCGGCGACGCCAGCCTGTTGGCCGATTTCGAACAGGTGCGCGCGCAGACCCTGGGCCGCGAACGCGACCACGGCACGCTGTATGCCGACGTGCTGAAGATGCGTGGGCGCATGCGCACCGAACTGGACCGCAGCGATGCCGCGCGGCTGGACCTGAAGCAGGGCGCCGGTGGCGTGGTCGATCTGGAGTTCCTGCTGCAGACCGGCGTGCTGGCACGCAGCGCGCAGGTACCGGCGCTGCTGGAACCGCGCGACACGCCGTCGTTGATCGACGCGCTGGCGGTTGCGGGGTTCCTGCCGGAGGCTACTGCGCGCGCGTTGCATGGTGCACACGCCACGCTGCTGGATGTGGGCCTGGCCTGCACGCTGGACCGCCGCCCGCGGTTGGCACCGACGACCCCGGCGATTGAAGAAGCGTGTGCGGTGATCAGTGCGGCGTGTGTGGCGGCTGAGCTGCCGTTTGCCTGACCCGCTTAAAGCGTGTCAACCAAGGTTGACACCTACCAGGGCAATGGCCGGGCGGTGATCCGCTTTGGTAGATGCCAACCTTGGTTGGCAGAGCACCTACCGGGCCAGCGGCGCCATCTTCCACAACAACGCGCGGAACGGGGCCAGCAGGCACACGCCGATGGCGAGCTTCACCGCCAGATCGCCCGCGGCCCAGCTCACCCACGGCAGCGCCGAACCGGCAAACGCGATCGACCAGAAGAGGGTCGTATCCACCGTCGCACTGCAGGTGGTGGCCACCATCGGTGCGCGCCACCAGCTGCCACGGCGCAGGCGATCGAACACGGTGATGTCCAGCAGTTGAGCCACGATGAAGGCCGAGCACGAGGCGATCGCGATGCGCGGCGTCGCCACCCACACCGACAGCAGCACCGCCAGCAGGAAACCGATCCACGCCACGCGGCGGGCCGGGCCCGGGCCGAAGCGGCGGTTGATCAGGTTGCTCACCAGGAACGCCACCGGGTAGCTGAAGGCGCCCCAGGTCAGCCAGTCGTTGATCGGGTACTGCACCAGCACGTTGGACAGCAGCACCACCGCGCCCATGGCCAGCACTGCCAGCACGAGGGCGCGCGGGGTCAGCGGGGCAAACACGGGGTCAGGACGCACGGACATGGCGAGCCAGGGCAAACGAGGGGGATCGCCCATTATCCGCCGGGCCCGCAGCAAAGCCAAAACCCGCCGTTCAGCTGGCCCGGCTCAGTAACCGCCCTGTGCCGGCGGGTTGGGGGCGGGAATGTGGGTCAGCGGCCTGCCCTGCGGATCGCGGGCCATCAGGCCGTTGTGGCCTTCCGACGGGGTCGGGTCGAACTGCACAGTCTGGCCGACATGGAACAGCACCGAAGGATCGCCCGCCTGGTTCGGCCAGCGGATGGCGGCGGTATTGCCCGGTCGTCCCGCCTGCTCCAGCAACACTTCGCGCTCGCCATCCACGTTGGTGCCGATCGAGCGCACCTGCATCGGCGGCGGCACGCCATTGGACGCCGCCACCGGCGGCTGGCCGGGCTGCGGGTTGGCGGCGGCCGCATCGGCCTGCGCCATGGTCTGGGCCAGACCCGGCGAAATATCCAGCGACACCGGAGGCTGCTGCGTGTCCACGAAGCGGTAGACGCGCCGCGCATCGGCAGGGCTGGCAGCCAGCAGGCCGACGGCCAGGGCCAGGGCAATCGCAGTGCAGGGCAGGGTACGCATCGTCAATTCCTCCATGGAGCGACTGGGCCCTGGGCGGGCCCGCGTGCCGATCATAGCGTCCGCGGCGTAAAGCGTTGGTAGGCGCGCGTGTGGTTGCCGGCCAGCGGCCGGCATTATCCGAGGCTCAGGCGCGCGCTGACTTCGGCCGCTACCCGCGCGGTTTCGCGCAGCGGCTCGATGTGGTCGTGCTGCCAGTCCAGCCAGTGTGTCTGCAGGCGGCCGCGTTCGTGCAGCTGGCGCTGGAAGCGGGCCAGCCGCCCCTGCGCGGCGTCGGCCAGGGCCACCATCACCGGCAGCCGCGTGGCGCTCGCTTCAGAGAGCAGGTTCACCGAATCGGGCGATACCACCACCCGGTTGGCCCAGCCCAGCAGGCCCGCATAGGGGTTCACGCCGTCGCCGCCATCGCCCCAGATCACATGCGGCAGGTGCGCGAACGTGGCGCGCAGGATCTCGGCCAGTGCCGGCGGCGTGCGTCGCGAGGTGGTGGCCAGCAGGCTGCCGCCTTCGCTGCGGATCTGCTCGGCCAGTGCCGTGAACACCGCCACCATCGACGCCTCGTCCCACGGTGCCAGCGGCGTCGGTCCGCCCACCAGCAGCGCGGTGCGCGGGCCGGGCAGGGCACCGAAGTCGGCGAATGCGGCACGGCCCAGCGCCAGCCAGTCATCGTCCACCGGGTTCAGGCTGCCGATCAGCGTGAGTACGTTGCTGCCACGCAGGGCATCGTGCTCGGGCACCACCACCAGGTCCCAATGGCGGGAGGGCAGGCGCGGGTCGAGGATCTGCACCGTGCGGGTGTCCCGTGCACGCAGCACGCGCAGCGCACCGGCGGCCTGGCGGCCACAGCCGATCGCCAGCGCAGGGGCCTGCGCGGCCAGTTCGGCGAAGTCGGGGCCGTAGCCGTTCACATCACCGGGCAGGCGCCGCGGCGACAGCCAGCGCCAAGGCGCACGGGGCTGCAGGACCAGCGGGCGATGGGTGCCCTGGCGCAGCGCCGAGGCCAGCGCGACCGCCTGGCGGACATTGCCGGCACGGCCGTCAGTGACCGTCCACGGCGCGCTCGATCGTTTCACCATTGGCATTAATTCGTTTCAGCCCTGCTGGGTGTTGCAACAGTCGCGACACTCTACACTCCTGATCGTCTTTTCGCCCCGCGTCGCCCGCGGGCACTGACTCCCTTTTGCTGCCCTGGAGATCCACCGATGTCCCACGCGCTCGACGCTGCTGCACTGGACCAGTTGTTCCGCACTGCCCGTACCCAGAACGCCTTCCTCGACACGCCGGTGGAAGACGCCCAGCTGCACGCCCTGTACGAGCTGGTGAAGTGGGGCCCGACCGCCGCCAACGGCAGCCCGGCGCGCTTCGTGTTCGTGAAGTCGGCGGAGGCCAAGGCCAAGCTGGCCCCGGCACTGTCCGAAGGCAACCACGACAAGACCCTGGCCGCACCGGTCACCGTCATTGTCGGCTTCGACGAGGATTTCCACGAGAAGCTGCCGTACCTGTTCCCGCACACCGATGCCAAGGCCTGGTTCGACGGCCCGCGTGAAGGCCGCCACGAAGGCGCGTTCCGCAATGGCAGCCTGCAGGGCGCCTACCTGATCCTGGCCGCGCGCGCGCTGGGCCTGGATGCCGGCCCCATGTCCGGCTTCGACAATGCCAAGGTCGACGAAGCCTTCTTCGCCGGCACCCACATCAAGTCGAACTTCCTGGTCAACCTGGGTTACGGTGACCCCTCGGGCCTGTTCCCCCGTCTGCCGCGCCTGTCGTTCGACGAAGCGGCGCGCATCGCGTAAGTCGCTGTATCGGTTTCGGGCCGTCACCTTGGCGGCCTCTGTTGCACCTTGTACCCACCCTACGATTCCGGAGAGTTCCTGAGATGAGCGCCACCCGTAAACTGCTGCTGCCGCTGGCCCTGACCCTGGCCATTGCCGCCTGCTCCAAGCCGGCCGACACCGCTGCCCCGGCGGCCGATGCCGCCGCGCCGGCCACCACCGAGCAGGCTGCCACCCCGGCCGCTGACGCCGCTGCGGCTGCCCCGGCCGCCGAAGCGATCCAGATCGCCTCGGGCACCTACAAGCTCGACCCGAGCCACACCGACGTGCTGGCCCAGTGGAGCCACTTCGGCTTCTCGCACCCGAGCGCGCACTTCGGCAACGCCGAAGGCACCCTGGTGTATGACGCTGCCGACGTGACCAAGTCCACCGTGGAAGTGAAGCTGCCGCTGAGCGGCCTGAACAGCTTCACCGCCAAGTTCGACGAACACCTGAAGAGCGCCGATTTCTTCGACGCCGCCAAGTTCGCCGATGCCACCTTCAAGAGCACCAAGGTTGAAGCGGCCGGCACCAACAAGCTGACCGTCACTGGCGACCTGACCATCAAGGGCATCACCAAGCCGGTCACCCTGGACGTCACCGTCAACGGCGGTGGCGAGCACCCGATGGCCAAGGTTCCGGCCGCTGGCTTCGATGCGACCACCACCCTGAAGCGCAGCGATTTCGGCGTCGGCGCCTACGCCCCGAACGTCAGCGATGAAGTGAACATCCGCATCACCACCGAAGCCACCGGCGAAAAGCCGGCGGCTTGATGCAACCCGCTCACTCGTCGTGAGAAGGCAGAAGGCCCGCTGAAAAGCGGGCCTTCTTTTTGGGGCGGGGGTGGTGCTCTGGTAGATGCCAACCTTGGTTGGCGCACTACCCACCCGCAGGCCAACCAAGGCTGGCCACTACCGGGTATGTGTGCTCAGCGCTGCGCGATCAACCACGCGGCGCACGCTTCGCTCGGGCTCTGCTTGGCTTTCACGGTCATGCCGCTCACGCGCACAAATGTCTGCGCGGCCTGTGCCACCACGTTGCGGGCGATGAGGGCGGCCTGCTTGGTGGCGGCCTGCTGCTTGCGCAGCTGCACGATATGCACCGACGGGCGGCCCACCGGGGCGTACTTCTGGTCGCGGCGCAGGATGTCGGCCACCTGGGCGACTTCGAATTCGGCCTGCAGATAACGGTGCTCGGCCTCCAGCAGCTCGCGCAGCGGTGCGCGTGCGGCGGCGGGGTCGGCGAAGGCGGCCAGGGCGGTGTCGCAGGCCGCGTCATCGGCGAAACGGGTGCGCAGCTTGTCGATGCCGGCCAGGGTCAGTTTGCCCATGGAGGGCCTCACAGGTGCGGGAAAGGAGCGCGATTGTGGCAGAGAACGTTGCCGCGCGTTCCTGTAGAGCCGAGCCTGTGCTCGGCTTGCGTCGTCCAAAGCAGCCGAGCATGGGCTCGGCTCTACAGGGCACGGCACCCACCCCACGCGGTTTCAATCGCCGTCGGCTTCGTCCGGGTGCGCCTTCCAGTAACCGGTCGAGCGGATCCAGTCGCGCGGCACGCCCAGATGGCCTTCGATGAACTTGCGCATCATCCGGGCGCGGCGCGATTCGGTGGCGATCCAGTAGAAGGTGTCGCCGTCCGGGGCCTCGAAGTCGGTCAGCATGTCTTCCAGCAGCGTGCTGCTGGCCGCCGGGAAGCCGTTGCGCTCCAGCCAGTGGATGCGCACGTTCTCGTACTGCGGCAGGTCCTGGCGCTCGTCCTCGTCGCTCACTTCGATATACGCCTGCACCTGCGCGCCATCGGGCAGCACGTCCAGCCAGCGGGCGATGGCCGGCAGCGCGGTTTCATCGCCCATCAGCACGTAGGCGTCGTAGTCGTCGGCCACCACGAACGAGCCGCGCGGGCCGCCGATGGACAGGGTGTCGCCCGGCTGCGCACGCTCGGCCCACGGCCCGGCAATGCCCTGGTCGTGCAGCACGAAGTCGATGGCCAGCTCGCCGGCCTCGTGGTCCCACCAGCGCGGGGTGTAGTCGCGCGCCACCGAGTGCTCCTTGCCCTCGGGGTAGCGCGGGCCTTCGGCGGTCATCACCGGCAGCACCATCTCGCCGCTGCTGTTGGGGAAGAACAGCTTGATGTGGTCGTCCGGGCCGGGCGAATCGAAGCCGGCCAGGTCGGCGCCGCCCAGCACCACGCGGCGCATGTGCGGGGTCACGGTCTCGGTGCGCAGCACGGTCAGGTGGCGGAAGCGCACATCCAGGCGCAGGCGCGAATTTTCATGTTGGGTCATTGCAGTACCTGTGCAGGTAAGCGCGCGGCATCGCGCGCGGGTCGGGGGGGGAACGACCTGGCGGGCTTCAGTCTGGCTCGGTCGGGGTTACAGGGGTGGGGCCATCGCCCAGCGCACCGTTCAGCAGCGCCGAGGCGCGCGACAGCTGTTCGGCCACTGCTTCGGCCTCGCCCTCGCTCCAGCGGCCGTGGTGGCGCACCAGCGCCTGCTTGAACTCGCGCAGGGCGGTGGCCAGCGGCGGCGGCAGCGAGGCCTTGGTGATCTCGCGGGCGCGGTCGAAGGCGCGGCGCTGGGCCAGCCGCACCTGGGTGCGTTGCACCTTCAGCTCGAACTCGCCGGCCGCAGTGATGCGGAACACCCGGCGGCCGTCCTCTTCTTCCGATTCCACCCAGCCGGCCTGCTCGAAGCTGGCCAGCAGCGGGTACATCGTGCCGGCGCTGGGCGTGTAGGCCTGCATGAACACGCCGCTGATGTGCTGGATCAGCTCGTAGCCGTGGCGCGGCTGTTCGCCGATCAGCGCCAGCACCAGCAGGCGCAGGTCGCCCCGGCTCAGCACACGCGGCTGGCCGTTGCGGCGGGGAACGGCGGGCGCATCGTCTTCCTTGCGCGCCTTGGCAGTAGAGGTCCGGGCCATTTCGATATATCGATAGCGAGTGTGCAAACGATATATCGATAAGCCGCACCATACAAGTACGGTTTCGGCCACACCGATGTGCGGATCGGGCCACGGGGCCAGGCAGCGCAAGGGGTTGGGGCAGGGCGTGCGCGCGCTGCAGGCCACCATTGCGTGGCCCGGCATCCGTGCCAGGCCACGCAACAGCAACCGCAGGGGTGCCCCGTCGGACGGGGCGGGCAGACAGCGCGCCAGTGCGCGGGAAGGGGCCTGCTCGCGGCCACGGTGCGTGGCAGGCGCGGCAGCGTCCAGAGCCATTCGCGACGGGTTGTCAGGAGTTCAGCCAGGCACCGTCAGACAAGGCCTACGCGCGTTCGGGCTGCCGCACGGCGGTCATGCGCGGTGGTAACACTGCGTCCTGCATGTGGACGCAGCAGCCCGTAAACGACAGCCGGCGCAGGTCGATACGGCGGAAAAAACAGAGGGTTAAGCCCACTTGTCCCACCCGGCGCTGGCCCGGGACAGCCTGTGCGGACATGGGCCGCCTGCCTCCATACGGCAGCGTAGCCAAACGACGCAAGCCCTTGGTGCGCTACACTTTGCGGTCTAGATATCTATACAACAGTCGCGCGCGTGCGTGCGGTAATGGGAGCGCTAATGAACTGGTTGAACGAAGTGCTGAACAACGACACCAATCCTGTGGAAACCCAGGAGTGGATCGAGTCGTTGAAGGCCGTCATTGATGTCGAGGGCCCCGAGCGCGCGCATCAGCTGCTGGAAGGCATGGTGGAACTGACCCGTCGTTCGGGTGCGTACCTGCCGTTCTCGCCCACTACCGAATACGTCAACACCATCGATCCGCAGCTGGAGGCCAAGAGCCCGGGCAACGCGGAACTGGAATGGCGCATCCGTTCGATCATCCGCTGGAACGCGATGGCCACCGTCGTGCGTGCCAACCGCAAGCCGGGCGACCTGGGCGGCCACATCGCCTCCTTCGCCTCCGGTGCCACCCTGTACGACGTGGGTTTCAACCACTTCTGGCGCGCCCCGAGCGACAGCCATCCGGGCGACCTGCTGTTCATCCAGGGCCACAGCGCCCCGGGCATCTACGCGCGCGCCTTCCTGGAAGGCCGCATCAATGAAGAACAGCTCGACAAGTTCCGCATGGAAGTCGACGGCGGTGGCCTGTCGTCCTACCCGCACCCGTGGCTGATGCCGGACTTCTGGCAGACCCCCACCGTGTCGATGGGCCTGGGCCCGCTGGCCGCCATCTACCAGGCGCAGTTCATGCGCTACCTGGAAAACCGTGGCCTGATCGAGAAGAGCGACCGCAAGGTGTGGTGCTTCATCGGCGACGGCGAGAGCGACGAGCCGGAAACCCTCGGTGCCATCGCGCTGGCCGGCCGTGAAGGCCTGGACAACCTGATCTTCGTGGTGAACTGCAACCTGCAGCGCCTCGATGGCCCGGTGCGCGGCAACGGCAAGATCATCCAGGAACTGGAAGGCGTGTTCCGTGGCGGCGGCTGGAATGTCATCAAGCTGCTGTGGGGCGGTTACTGGGATGCCCTGCTGGCCAAGGACACCCATGGCGTCCTGAAGAAGCTGATGATGGAAACCGTCGACGGCGAATACCAGAACTGCAAGGCCTTCGGCGGCGCGTATACCCGCGAGCATTTCTTCGGCAAGTACCCGGAAACCGCTGCGATGGTCGCCGGCATGAGCGACGACGACATCTGGCGCCTGAACCGTGGTGGCCACGACCCGCACAAGGTGTACGCCGCCTACCACCAGGCCGTGAACACCAAGGGCATGCCGACCGTCATCCTGGCCAAGACCGTGAAGGGTTACGGCATGGGCAGCGCCGGTGAGGCACTGAACCCGACCCACCAGACCAAGAAGCTGGACGACGACGCGGTGCGCCACTTCCGCGACCGCTTCAACATTCCGGTGACCGACGCGCAGCTGGCCGATGGCCAGGTGCCGTTCTACCACCCGGGCCCGGATTCGCCGGAAGTGCAGTACCTGCAGGAGCGCCGCAGCGCCCTGGGCGGTTACCTGCCGCAGCGCCGCCGCAAGGCCGACAAGAGCTTCAACGCACCGAAGCTGGAAACCTACGAGCGCCTGCTGAAGAGCAGCGGCGAGCGCAGCTATTCCACCACCATGGCCTTCGTGCAGAGCCTGAACATCACCCTGCGCGACAAGGAACTGGGCCCGCACATCGTGCCGATCGTGGCTGACGAAGCCCGTACCTTCGGCATGGAAGGCCTGTTCCGCCAGATCGGCATCTACGCGCCGTTCGGCCAGAAGTACAAGCCGGTCGACGCCGACCAGCTGATGTTCTACCGCGAAGACCAGAGCGGCCAGGTGCTGCAGCAGGGCATCAGCGAGCCGGGCGCCATCAGCTCGTGGATGGCGGCCGGTACCAGCTACTCGGTCAGTAACGTGCCGATGCTGCCGTTCTACATCTACTACTCGATGTTCGGCTTCCAGCGCGTGGGCGACATTGCCTGGCAGGCCGCGGACATGCGTACCCGCGGCTTCCTGCTGGGTGGCACCGCCGGCCGCACCACGCTGAACGGTGAAGGCCTGCAGCATGAAGATGGCTTCAGCCACCTGGTGGCTGGCGGCATCCCGAACGTGCGCAGCTACGACCCGACCTTCGGCTTCGAAGTGACGGTGATCCTGCAGCACGGCACCAAGGCCATGATGGAAGACCAGGTAGACGAGTACTACTACCTGACCCTGATGAACGAAAACTACACCCACCCGGAAATGCCGGAAGGTGCAGCCGAAGGCATCGTGAAGGGTATGTACCTGCTGACCGACGCCGGCAAGCCGAAGAAGGGCGAGCTGCGCGTGCAGCTGCTGGGTTCGGGCACCATCCTGCGTGAAGTGATTGCCGCCGCCGAGCTGCTGGACAAGGACTTCGGCGTGACCGCCGACATCTGGTCCTGCCCGAGCTTCAACGAGCTGCGCCGCGATGGCTTTGACGCCGAGCGTGCCAACCGCTTCCACCCGGAAGGCGAACAGCGCAAGGCCTACGTGACCGAGCTGCTGGAAGGCCGCCAGGGCCCGGCGATTGCCGCCACCGACTACGTGCGTGCGTATGCGGACCAGATCCGTGCGTTCGTGCCGATGTCTTACACGGTGCTGGGTACGGATGGTTTTGGCCGTTCGGATACCCGTGCGAACCTGCGTCGCTTCTTCGAAGTTGACCGGTACTACATCGCGCACGCCGCGATTGCGGCGCTGGCGAAGGACGGGAAGATGACCGGGAAGGACGTGGCCCGGGCGATCAAGCAGTACAAGATTGATCCGGAGAAGGCTAACCCTGTTGGGGTTTGATCTATTTTGTAATGTAGACTGAACGGGTGGCCATTGGCCGCCCGTTTTTTTAAGGGGAGCAAAGCATGGCAGCTAGGTTGGTTGTAAGGGATTTCCTTAGCATTACAAGCGCAGACATTGAGCTCTCGACTTTAACTGTGGTCATCGGACCGTCCGCGAGCGGAAAGAGTGTTCTTTCCAAGCTCGCATTCTTCTTTAACGAACTCTTCAATGAGCAGTGGCAGGTTCTGGAAGAATCCAAGGGACTGGATCACTTCAAGACTCATGTAAAAGAAAAATTCAAAGAATGGTTCCCGGTCCAGGCGTGGGGGCAAGGAAAGTTCCAGCTCGAATTCTATGCGGGCGATTTTCAGGTAAGAATCAGTCGAATCGAGTATAGAAAGAAACTCGGCGAGAATATGAGGGTTTGGTTCTCTCCGTACTTTGAAGAGCAATACAACGCAGCATTGGCTATGGCAAAGCAGGCATCCAGGCTGTCTGACGATGCGGTGGAATCTCATCGTGCCATGGCAGTTTCTTATGAGCTTAGAGAGAATGTAAGGAAGCTAAATCGCCGGCGTTTGGGTGAAAATTTCAGTGAAAGTCAGGTGTTTATCCCTGCTGGTCGATCCTTCTTCACTAGTATTGGGAAGAGCATCGTAGCTTTCGAGCACGGTCGTATCCTTGATCCTCTCATTCTAAGGTTTGGTAGGTTCTATTCTAGCCTTAGAGAGAGGAGGTTTATGCCGCCTCTTTCTCGTGCAGCCTCTCATCTTGCATCAAAATTGGATGCGATTATGAGTGGAACGCTGGTATTTGAAAGGAATAAGGAATATCTAAAGACAGCTGACGGACGGCGAGTTCCTCTATCAGCGATGTCGTCCGGTCAGCAAGAGTTGATGCCCCTGATGGTCGCACTCAAGAGTAGGATTGGCTACGCTGAGAGGTTTGGGTTGCGCCAGCAGATCTTTATAGAGGAGCCGGAGGCACATTTGTTTCCATCGGCGCAGAGTACCCTTGTGGAAGTGTTATCCCACTTTATCGCCTTGTCAAAAGGACGGTCAAAGTTGATGGTGACGACGCACAGCCCTTATGTTCTGGCAAAAATAAATAATCTAATAAAGGCTAGGGGTGTCGCTGGGCGCAAGGGATCTCGCAGGTATTCGGAGATTCAGGAGATAGTCAAGGAAGAGTACTGGCTTGATGGTGGCAAAGTTAACGCGTACGCGATCCAGGCGGGCGTTGTAACGAGAATTCAGGACGAAGATGACGGAATGATTGAGGCTGATTATCTTGATGAAGTGTCCGGTCAGATCGCTTTGGAGTTTTCAAGGATCCTTGGTGTGGAGTATTCTCGATGACTTGCGCTGAATCTCGAGAACTATCGACGGACTCACGGGTTAAGGTTGAAGAAAATGGAAGGGTGGCGGTATTCATCAATGAAGACCGGGCGCGATTCCATAAGGTTAAGCTCGATGATGGTGTTGTTAAGGGAGAACTTTGCGCTGACTTTGCAGTACTAAGGGAGTCGGTTGGAGTGGTAATAGTGGAGCTCAAGGGAACGGATATCGAACATGCCGTTGACCAGGTTGAGGCTGCGATAGAATTAATGAAGAAATGTGGTCGTCCTTTGGAGAAAAAGGGGAGAGCATCTGCAATTCCATTCGCAGGGTTGATAGTGTGTTCTAGGTATCCAAAATCAGACACCTCTTTCCAGAAGAAGCAAAAGAAATTTGTCGCAAAGCACAAGGCTCCTTTGCATTGTGTCTCTGGGAGAGGAGAGTTCAAGTTGGAGAAAGTTCTGAGGTTTGACGGACCTCGCTGAGAAGACGCCTGTTAACCATTAAAGGTGGAGGTGTGCATTGGCTATGTTCCAATGCACACTGTTATCCTTTATTTTGGTAGATACGACTTTCGTTTTCGAAGTTTCACGGCTCGTTCAGAGCTTTTTTACTAAGCGGTCACCTGCAGCCGCTCAGTAATCGGTGCATGTCACGGTAATTGCCGCCTGTTTCATGCGGCTATTTGAGTATTGGTCGCGGCCGTGACGAGGTCGTACCGCCCCTGGCCAGTGGTCGCCGACCACCAGGCCACAGGCGCCTTCCAGCGCTGAAAGCTTCGCCCATCGATCGCTGCCGTGACACAGGCATGTTGCAGCCATGCACCCGGGCGCCGGGCTTGCTCGAAGTACGCCACCAGGGCTCGACGATCTTCCAGGAGAATCATGCGTCCTCGATCTTGCTGAAGATCGCCTCGAGCTTTTCTGACAGTACTAGCAACGCCGCCGTCTCGGCCAGCGCCTTCTCCTTGCGTCGCAGTTCGCGCTCAAGCTTGCGAATCCGCCGACGATCCTGCTTGTCCTGGCGACCACCGCCACCAAGCTCGCTGGGCTAGGCCAGGCTCTGCTGGGCCGAGGCACGCCATTGCGCCAGCGCCTGCGGATACACCCCGTTGCTGCGGCACCAGGCGCTGCGCGTTGCCTCGTCCATGCTCGCCGTGGTCAGCGCCGCACCGAATCGCGTGGCTGCCGTCCACACCCGCTCACGCTACGGCTCGGCTAAATCCTGGCTCAGCCAGCGCTCCAGCGTAGCCTCTCACACCTCCATCTCCAGCGACAGCGCGATGGCCGGCGCACTTTTCGGTGGCAACAACCGCGCCACCGCCTTGTCCTTGAACTGTTGTCCGTATCGTGCCATTTCAACCTCCCGTTACCGCCCCACTGCAGGATCTTATCCGGGCGACAGCTAATCTGACCTTGGGGGCACTTCGAAGGCGGAAAACATGGCAATCCGCCGCACTTGATCGCGACGGATGACTGCGGTGCTGAAAATGTAAGGATCAAGGAGGGTTGATCAGGCCATCCCTAGGGCAACAAGTGCTCGATGGCCTGTATGCGTCGCTAACTGACGCCATTGGCATTGCTGCATTACCATGTGAGAAGAACATTCAGAGCAAGAATTCAGCATGGGACGCATCAGCTTAGACGTGGATCTACGACCGTTCCGCATCGGGTCCGAGTACTCACGGCAGGATGTCGCGCTAATCGGTGGGCTGCCCGTGCCGGGGGAGATCTACGGCAGGCCCTGGGCTGACGGCATCTTAGAGCTCGAGAACGCCGTGCTGCTGTTCGTCACCCTCGAGAAAGAGGGAGAAGCCAGCTACCTGGACGTCTTCGACGGCACTGATTTCTACTGGGAAAGTCAGAATAGGAACAGCCAGAGCTCCCCGATCATTCGCAGGATCTCAGGCGGCTCGCCAACCTATCTATTCGCTCGGCTGAGAGCCAAGATCCGCGGCACATCGAACGCTGCCCCCTTCGTCTACTGCGGGAAGCTCGACTTCGTGGCCATGGATGGCGAACATCCTGTTACGTGCCTGTTCGATGCGGTCGACATTGAGAGTGGCCGCGGCGAGAGTCTGGCTGATCTCCTGCAGTGGCGGCCAAGCGTCTCCTCCGATGACTTCTCCGCACGCCAAGTGCGGCTTAAGGGAGACGCCAAGAAGAGTCTGCCACCGGCGATCGCTCAATCAGTTCATGGCTATACCCCAGCCGTAGTGACTAGCCAGCCGACATACGAAGTTGTGCTCACAGACGGCGCCATACGCAACGGCTACATATCGGTGGACCCCAGCTGGTCAGGCTTCGATGCAGCCATGCTGGGCGGCCCGGATGCAGCTTCCGGTCGAGAGGCGACTTTCACGTTCCCCGATGGCTATCAGATCACCTCCGATCTGCGTGCCAGCGGGCCGGGCTCGGCTCGAATCCGTGCAAGGGTTGCGCCTGCCTTTCGGCGCCTTGGCGTGGTGGCCGGCGACTCGCTGCTCATTGTTCAAGAGAAAAGTGGGCAGTACCGAATTGAGGCGCGAAAGGGCGGCAGAGACACGTTTGAGCTCGGCTACGCACGCCTGCGTGAGCGCTTCCTCGCGCGGCTCCCTGGGTTCAGCGGCTTCTCCGAGGACCAGCGCCTGCTGCGGGAAACCAACTACAAGCGGCAGTTGGTAGAGCATTACCACGCGATCATGCTCCCAGCGCTCGGCAGCGGGCAGCCAGAAGAAGTCTGGTCTGCATTGATCAAACTGCTGAAAGTCCGTGTTGGCGCTGAGAATCCGCAACCTCAGAACGTCGTCGGCTGGCGAATCGTTGCGCAGCTGGCCGACTTGCCGGAGCGCGATCGCGCGGCGCTGGGTAGCGCTGTCCTTTCACTGCTTTCAGGGCAAGGCGGCGATGCGGCGCTGGATGGCTTCAATGAGTCTTCATCCAAGCTAAGCTCACCGCTGCAGCCTGCTGGCCAGCGCTCGCTCTCTAGCCTGTTGCTCACTCTCAAAGACCCGACGCGCCACTTCTTCATCAAGACTGGCCAGATGCGCAGTGCACTGGGCCTGCTCGATCCGACCTTCGATTTCCGCAAAGGCGGCATGACCGGTGAGGAGTGGGAGCGCATCCGTGCGCTATCCACTCGACTGGCAGCCCGTCTATCGGAAGACGGCTGGCCGCCCGCAGACATGATCGATGTTCAGTCCTTCCTCTGGGTGGCCATCGCCTATGAGCAAGGCGATGGTGCCGAGGCTGAGGAACAAGAAGATGAAGCTGTGGAACAGGACGACGACATGCCCGTGATTCACGCTCCCTCCAATACTATCCTCTTCGGCCCGCCTGGTACCGGCAAGACCTACGGTGTGGTGGACAAGGCGCTAGAGATCCTTGATCCGGAACTGCTGGCCGCCACAAAGGGCGAGGGTGCCGCCGCGCGTGCCACACTGAAGCAGCGCTTCGACACGATGCACGATGAAGGTCGCATCCGCTTTGTCACCTTCCATCAGAGCTTCGCTTATGAAGACTTCGTGGAAGGCCTTAAGGCTCGCGCCGGCGAAAGTGGTGCGCTTGAGTATGGCGTCGAGAACGGTGTCTTCCTCGAGCTTTGCATCGATGCCCAGCACAGCGACCTGCCGTACGTCCTCATCATCGACGAGATCAACCGCGGGAACATTGCCCGCATCTTCGGTGAACTCATTACCCTCATCGAGCCAAGCAAGCGCCAAGGTATGGACGAGGCGCTGTCGGTTTGCTTGCCGTACTCCAAGCAGAAGTTTGCTGTGCCTGCCAACTTGCACCTCATTGGCACGATGAACACCGCGGACCGCTCGCTTGCTGCCATGGATGTGGCGCTGCGTCGACGCTTCCGCTTCATTGAGATGCCGCCCCAGCCGGAGCTGCTCGATTGGAGTGTCGAGGGTGTTCCTGTGGGCGAATTGTTAAGCACCCTAAACAATCGCATCGAGGTTTTGCTGGGCCGGGATCATCTGATCGGTCATGCCTACTTGATGGGCGCCAAGGACCTACCCGCGCTTGCCGATGCGTTCCGCCTCCGTATCCTGCCTCTGCTGCAGGAGTACTTCTTCGAAGACTGGCGCCGCATTGCTTGGGTCCTGAACGACGACGCTAAGCCTCACGCTGAGCGTTTTCTGCGCCAGCGCGAGCTGCAGTTGAACCGTCTGTTCGCGCCCGACGTCCAGCTCGCCCCGGACACGGCCAATTGGTACATCCATGAGGCGGCATTCGAACAGGCGGCCAGCTACAAGGGAATCCTCGTCGGTCAGGCAGATTGATCGATGGCCGTGCTGACTGTTCGCGAGTACGCGCGCATTGGCGTCTCGGAAAGTGGCGCGCGGCAGGAGGGGCTGGATGCCGCCTTCCTGCCGCAGGCGTCCTTTGACTGGCTGTGCAGCGAGTTCGAGCGCTTACGCGCAGGTGGAGCGGCGCTCATGCAGCGCGACGGCGCACGCTGGCTTCGTCTGGATCAACACGTAGGCGTAATGGAGTGTCCCGACGGCACCACGCTTGAGGTGCTCCCGAAGCACGTGGCACATGCGGATGATGCGCTGGGCGCCCGACGGCTGCTGCGGCGCATGCTGTGCACTGTCCTGGATATCCCGCCGAGGGAAGGCAGTCCGGCCGATGTGACCCTGTTCGACACGCCGTTGAATGAATGGGTCATGGGGCGGTTCATCTCTGCGCTGGATGATCTGCTGAAGCGAGGACTTCGCTTCGACTACACCCGTGTTCGAGAGGAGCAGCTATTCTTGCGCGGCCGATTGGATATGTCGCGCCAGCTTCGTCAGTCGCCCACCCGTGCCCACGTGTTCAACATCGAGCACGATGTGTTTAGCGAGGATCGTCCAGAGAACCGACTTCTGCGTGTGGCCTTGGATCGCGTGTGTGCGCGTACGCGCAATGCTGGGACGTGGCGATTGGCGCAGGAACTGTCCACGCGTATGGCCAGCGTTCCACGAAGCACTCAGATAGCCAGTGACCTACGCGCCTGGGGCAGCGATCGGCTGATGGCCCACTATCGCGAAGTTCGCCCGCTGTGTGAGCTGGTTCTGTCAGGGCAAAGCCCGCTGGCGCTGGCAGGCGATTGGCGCAGCCCCAGCATGATGTTCCCCATGGAGCGGCTGTTTGAGCGCTACGTGGGTGTTTGCCTCGCTCGCCAGTTCGCACCGGAGTGGCGGATTGGCGGTGCGGCATCGGAGTACCTGTGCCGCCATGGCGAAGCGAGCTGGTTCAATCTGATCCCGGACTTCTTGCTACGCCGCGACGATGAACTGCGTGTCCTGGACACGAAGTGGAAAGTCCTCGACGCGACGGCTGGCGACGCGCGGGAGAAGTACGGGCTCAAGCAATCCGACTTCTACCAGATGTTCGCCTACGGGCAACGCTACCTGGGTGGAGTGGGGCAAATGGCACTGGTCTATCCGCAGCACGCTGGCTTTGCGCAGCCGTTGCCGGCTTTCGACTTCAGCCCTGATCTGCAGCTTTGGGTTCTGCCATTCGATCTGGAACGCGGTCTGCTGGTGATGCCTGGATCGTGGCAGGCCCACGAAGAGCATGAGCCGCCCGATCAGTCATTGGGTGAAACAAGGATGCCCGTCGCTATCTAGCTCTGACGTTCCAGCCCAAGTCGGGGCCACAAAGCATCATCCCGGTCTAGGTCGTAATCATCGCCAAATGCTAGCGCTGCCTCTCGCGGCGGCAAGTCCGCATAGCAGCCCAGCAGGAACTCATCCATGCCGGCATCGCTATGGTCGATGGCAAATAGGCCGAGCATCGCCTCGTCAAAGGCTTTCAGCCACTCCGCGTCGATCTTGGTCATGTCATCCTCCTGGATAGGGCAGGATGGCCTGGGCGAGTCTCATGGAGTAGGACGGCAGGTGAGATGCAATCCGAGCGCGCTGTCGATTGCAGACCCACCCGGGATCGTAGATGCTCGCCTAAGCTAATTAGGGGCAGGGGCAACATGGAAGGCATCGTTAATCGGTTGATGGAGCTTCAGGGCGGCCAGCTGCTAACTCCGCTGGCTATGTTTGCGGTACTCGTCCTGATCTTCAAGGCATTGTCGGGTCTCCAGCAGACCCGCGGGTCTGCCCGGAGGGAGTTCCTTGAGCTCTTTCAGGACGTCGAAAAGAAAGATGACCTCTGGTTGTCGGTCGCCGTAAGGCATCACTTCGGCGTATATCTGCCTGTATCCATCATCCGGCGTCTCTGCAAACTCGACCAGCCTGCGCGCGCGATCATGGAAGTAGCTGACGCGTGGCCGCTTGTCGATACTGACGATTTAACCGGCGAAATTCGGTGGCGTAGCAAGCGACACGCTAACCCGGCGACGCGCCGCCGATTCGCATTCGCCTTTCTTGTGGGCTACTTCGCTTCCGCTCTGTGCGCCAGCTTGCTCGCGTACATTCTGGTTGTTGGACAGATGTCCGCCCGAGCGTCATTTTTCTACTGGATATGGGTTGTACTCGGTGGCGTGGCAGCGCTCTATTGTGTTCATCGATCAGACCTCCTCCGAACCGGAGGGCCATCGCTCGAGCGCTGGCTTGGAGTGAAGTAGCTAAGCCATTCGTATCGAAGCCAATGAAGACTGGCGCTGCTTCTCTCGCGATGTTGGATGTCCGCGGGCTTTTTCCTGCCTGACGTTGTCCAACATCCTCACCGTCGCGCTTCGTACCGCCGCATCAGTTCGCGAGTGGTCGCCTCCACTCGCTTCCAGTCGACCAAAAGCACCCGCGCGTAGCTCATCTCCATCGCCACGCCACCCTCCACATCCACCATCGAATGCCGGCACATCGCCACCCGATCCCCACTGGACCTTACAAGCTTCCCACCCTCCATCAGCACCCCATCCGGCACGTACTCCCAAGGGTCGCAGCTGATGAACGTCCTCACCCGTCCCTCCCCATCCCGCACCACATACCAGTCCGGCGCCACCTCCCACGTGTCCCGCGACAACCACGACCGATTCACCGCATAAGGCGTCAGCCCCCAGCGCGGCGGCAGCGCCACCCGCTCGCTCAGATCCCGCGCCAGGTAGTCCGCCGCCCCCGCGCTGCCCACATACCGCAGCTCAATCGAGACCTGCCGGTACCCATCCTCCACCGACCGCACCGGATGATCCCCCGGCGGCGCGGCACCGAAGTCCGGCCAGAACACCGCCAGCATTACGCCGCCACCGGCAAACGGGCCGATCTGGTTGTAGTAGAGATTGGCCGGGAACATGAAACGGTGCGGGCCCAGGTTGGCCTCCACCGGCTGCGCCGTGTAGGTGCGGCCGCCCACGGTGCGGGGGCCGTAGGTACCGTTGAGCAGGGCGAGGATCTCGTCATCCATCTCTGTGGAGGGCGGGCGGGCGCAGCCGCTGGCAGCCAGTACGGCCACCATCGCGGCGCAGGCCAGCCGGCGTGCCGGTGTGCGGGTCATGGTGAAACTCCTTGCGTATGATCGAGCGGGTACCAAAGCAGGGGCTTACCGCTGCCCATGCACCCGCTCGCTGGCCAGCGTCGTCAACGCCACCACGGCCATCAGTAGCCCTTCCATGTGCCGATCGCCAATGCACTGCTCGGGCGCGGCGTTCTGCCGGGTGCGCTCGTTGGCCAGGGCCATCTCGCCCACGGCGCGCAGGGCGGCCAGGGTGCAATCGGCGTCGGCCAACTGCAGGCAGCGGCCGATGCTCAGGTTGCGTTCGTGCCACGGCTGGCCGTCTGCGGCAGCGCCCGCGCCAATGCGGCGCAGGGTGGCGACAAACCCGTTGGGATCGGTCGTGAGGTCATCCTCGTGATCGGTGTTGGCCGGATCGCGCTGGGTGTGCAGATCAGGGAGTTTCGTTGCGCTCATGGCAGTGCTCCGTGCAGGAAGACAGCAGCCACCGATGAAGGTGGCGGACGATGCGTGGCTCGAAAACCGATATGTGCCAAACCGGCGGGTCCGAAGACCCCCACGCACCGCCCGCCATGGAACGCGAACGGATTGCCAGCCGGCGCCACACGAAGGTGACGCCGGCTGACAAGCGTAAACAACTGGCACATACACGGGTTTTCGACGCCCGCGCCACCCGTGTCAGGTGGCAATGCCAAGGTGTACTCGCACGGTTGCGAGATGCCAAGAAACCGCAGCGCTGGGAGGCCGCAGGTGTTGACGCTTACGGCATTGTTGCATGCGAGACACAGCGCGAATGCTTTGCGGTGCAATGGTTTCGGGCGGTGTTAAGTAACCGCCCGAACACGCCTGGAAATGCACGGTTTGCAGCAGCGCGTCGTTCCAATTGCGACAGCCGATTCTCGCTGCCTTCGCAGAAAGCGGGGCGATTGCGTCACTGCTTAACTGTGCAGCACCAATCCCGGCACCGGCCACAGCAACGGCGTGCGGGCCAGGTCGTAGTCGTTGCCGTAGGCCATGACTGCCTCGCGCGGTTCCAGATCGGCATAGCAGCCCAGCAGGTAGGCATTTATGCCGGCTTCGCGGCGGGTGGTGGCAAACAGGCTCAGCAGGGCGTGGTCAAAGTCTTCCAGCCACTCGGCGTCGATCGGGGTCATGGTCATCCTCCTGGGGGGAGGGGAGGATGACGTGCGGGTGTCTCATGGGCTGGGACGGAACTCCAAACCTGTGAGGCAATTCACAGGGTTCTGATTGCCCGTAGGCGCTGACCGGCGTAGAACTTACCGCAACGGACGCATCACCCCCACAGCGAGGGAACGCAATGGCTGCCAATGAAGACAATGACGGGCTGTTTGACCTGCAACTGATCATTGATCCCACGATTTTTTCGCAGAGTGGCCTGCTGCAGCAGCTCAACGCGGTGGGCGAATTCGAGATCAACGCTCCCGAGAACAGGCTCTATCTTCCGGTCGATAGGGAGCTGGCGGCCAAGCTGGGCTGTTCGCAGTACGCTGCCAAGCCGCTTGAGTCCTACACGATGGGGATGGTGGAGCAGCTTTCCATGATCGAGCTGTCGCCCGACGGGCAGGGCGCGATGCGGGGTGATCCTGCTGCAACGGCCCGTGCGCTGGAAGCGGTGCTCAGGCTGCGGGACACCGTGAAGGTTGCACTGATCAATGGGGATCTGGTGTTGGCTGTGTAGTGCATCTTGCTCACCAAAATGTTAATTGAAACAGTATCGAAAAAACGCAAACGCGAGGAAGCAGCCTTCCCCAAGTGGCGTTCAGGCCAAGAATCAGGATTTCGGAAGAGACAAAACGTATGGAGCCATCGATGTCAAATCAGCCCGCCCGCGGGCATTTCTTTCTCTTGATGCCGGACACCACCCGGGGCGGTAGAGGGCACGGTGTAGTTTTCGAAAATGTTAAAAGACTTCGTACTCCCCCCCGTCTCATCCTGCGACCTGAAGGGGGTGGGTTCCCCCCGTTGCTTGAAAAACCCTTGCTGGTCTACTCACCTAAAAAGGGCGAGCCCCCTGAGGATCTCGAGGGAGGAATGAGCGGGTATTGGCTTGTTTCCGACCGTCTGCGTGAAGTTCTGATCTCTATTGATCCAAGCGCATTTGAGTTTGTGGAATGCGACTACAGGCTCGCCGATGGCACCGCTGGGCCGCGGTACTTCCTCTGCGATGTCACTCGCGTAATTGATGCAGTGGACGAGGCGGCATCAAAGTTCCGCATGATTCACGAAGATGGCTACCCTGGCGGCAAATTCTACGACCTAAAAGGTGGGAGCTCGTTAGCCTTCCGAAGAGACGTGGTTGGCTCGGCACATATTTTCCGAACTCCATACTCCGGGAACTTGGTGTTCTGCGACCGGGCGTTGCGCGATGCTGTTCTAAGCGCCGGCATCGGTGGGGGCGATGAATCTCGCGGATTGTGGTTCACGGATGCAGCAGATATCTGATTCGCTGATTAAGCTCAAGGAAGAGGTTGCACCATGGCGCATAAAAGTCCGATCCTCCAGAAGCACCACGTGCTTGAGCAGCAGACCTTCAAAAACAACGACTTTCTGCAGGCATTGGTGGAAGCCGAGCTCGTGGAGAAGGATGTCTTTGAGAACTTGCTCTACATGCCAGCGGATAAAAGACTTGCCGCTGTCATGGGTGTTTCTCCGCATGGAGGAGGGCCAATCAAGGATTATCAGAGAGGAATCACTCTATCTCTAGAGCAGATCGAGGCATCCTCAGACGGTCAGGCAGCGCTTCGCGGTGACGCAGCGGCAATGGAGCGCGTTGCCGCCCGGGTGAATGGTCTTAGAGACACAATGGCAATCGGTCTAGCCAATGGGGATCTCTACACAAATGCGCCTTTGGGCATGGATTCAGATGCTATTCGTCCCAGAACCCAAGCATTCTTTGGAAGCATCGATCAGTACGCGCAGGTCCATGCTGCGCAATACGCTGCACTGAATGGCATGAGTCCGGACGAGAGGATGCATCATCTTGTGACAAGGACCGAGTCACGTGTTGTGGCTCTGTTGGATGTCCATGACCAGTCTGGCGCCAAGCTGACAAAGGGAATTGACCTAGATCTGCAGCGTAGCAGTCTGTCGACTGCCATCTTCAACGCGCAGCAGTCTGGTCGTATCGTCATGTCCGAGCAAGGCATCCTGAAAGTGGAGCGTGTGCTTGGTGAAGAGGCCGCTTATCGCATTCGAGGGCCTCGTTCGCAGCAGGGCGGCATCACATTGGACCTCCTCATCGGCGAAGCCTCCGCCAGCCAACTGATCCGCTCTGGCGGCCTGCTCGCCTCCGGCGCTGATGCCATCCTCACCACGCGCCGCATATCCGAGCACCTGCAGCAGGGCAATGGCACGGCCGCCCAGTCCGAGTTCAACCACGCGGTTGCACGCAGTGGCGGTGGCTGGCTCGGAGGCATGGCAACCGCCTCCGTGATTGGCACGTCCAGCTTCGTGCCGGCGGCGGTGGTGGCGGCCGATGCGTTGTTCATGAGCAAGGCCTTTGACAAGGGGGCCGACCTGCTCGACAACCGCGCGGTGTATCACCAGAAAGACAATGCCGGCGTGCAGTGGAAGTTTGACGGCAACAACTGGCAGCGCCAGGCCAGGATGGAGAACTCGGCTGCCGGCCCTGGGGTTGCCACCGAGCACAGTGTCGGCGCCAGCTATGAAAAGGCGCGCGAACTGGGTGCGAAGGCCAGCGTCAGCGCAGTAGAGCTGGCACTGAAGGATGCGCCGGCACCTCAGGATCCCTTCAACCTTCCTGCCCGCGGCGATGAAGGAAATGGCTTCGGTAACCCAAACTGGCACCGCGATGCTCAGACCCAACAGTGGACCCGCCAGATCAAGACCGATGTGGTCGGTGCAAATGATCGCGGCATCTACGAAACCCAGAAAGCGACACCCGAACGCGCTGCAGAGCTGAACCAGCAGGCCGTGCAGCGCATCGAGGACAACATCGCCCATGGCAAGGCGGCGATCGCAGCAAGTTACCTGGAGAATCGCGCTGCCACGCGTGCAAGCGATTTTGTGCCCCTGGTGCCCGATGCTGTAGAGGCGGCGCGCGCCCGGCCGGACGCCATTCTTGGTTCGGACAACGTGCTCTACCAGCGCGACGAAGCGGGAACATGGTCCCACGAGGGGCGAGTAGCACAGGGCAACATGGCGCTGGAACTGGAGGCGACGCGCAAGATCCAGCAGCCGTCGATTGAGGTCCTCGACCGTACCGTTGCTGCGCTTGAGGCACGCCCCGCACCTACGAACGCCGAGATGAACCGGAACGAGGTGCGGCATGGCTACGCCTCTGCTGGCATCTCGCCATCCCCGCAGTGGATGGAGGCCATCGAGCTGGCGACGGCGCGCACGCGCGCCCAGCACGGCATTTCCGGCGCGACGATGCAGCAGCTTGCGCCTGCGGTTGAGGGCAATGCGGGCGAGTCCCGTGCGATTACCCACTACCAGGTGGGCGCCGATGGTGTTGCCCATCCGGTGGCGACGACGACCACCGAGGAACTGCGGGCGGCGTGGCGGGAAGTGCGCGAGCGTTCCGCCCAGCAGGCCCCGGTGCCTGATTCGCCCGAGCTGCGTATTGCAGCACTGTCGCCGCGCGAGCAGGAGGCGTATCAGCAGGCATTGCAGGAAGCCAACCGGCAAGGCGCAGCCACGGTGGATGCTGGCCAGGCCGCATTGGCGGCGGCCCAGCAGATTCAACGGGGTGCCCCGGTGGCGACGGAGGCCGGCGAAGCGCTGGCAGACGCCCAGCGCGAGCAGGTCCAGACCCGTGTGCCTGGTCCCTCAGAGGCGATTGCCCCAGCCGTGCCGCCTGTGGCGGTGCCCGCGCCTGCGGCCGAGCGCGAGACCCCTGAAATTTCCCGGCGGGAGGGGCCGCGCGAGCTGCGTCGCGAGCCCGAGCCACCGCGTGAGCCGGAGCCGCAACAGGCCGAAGCGCAGGAGCGTGCGCGGGAAGTGGCTGAACCGCCTGCGGCGCCTGCAGCGCGAACACTGCATGAGCCACCTGCTGACATTGCCGTTGCCCCGAATGACGCGCCTCATCACGTACATGCACAGAATGCAGAGGAAACCCGAACCCACGACAGCCATGAGCCTGAGCGTCCGCGCACGCCTCCAGTGGCGCCTGAGCCCCCGCCGCAGCCGATTCCTGTGCCGGCTGTCGAGCACGCTCTTGAGGAACAGTCGATACCACCAGCCGCGCCTGTGCACGAGGCTATGGCCGAGGCACCTGTGGCCCAGAACAGAACCGCGGAGCCTGTGGATGAGCGGCCGGCGGAGACAGCGCAGCACGACGATGCAGTCCCATCCATTGCAGCCGCCGAGGAGGAGGCTCCGACGAGGGCTGAGCCACGGACGGATACCCAGGCCGCCACGTCGCCTCCTGCGGATGCCGTGTTCGGTCCCGCTCAGCCGGGCCACCCCGACCATGCCCTGTACCAGCAGGTCCGTCAGGGCATCGAGACGCTGGATGCGAAACATGGCCGACACTTCGACCACACCAGCGAGCGCATGGTCGCCAGCCTGACTGTGCTTGCCAAGGACAACGACCTGGAGCGGGTAGACCACGTGCTGGTCAGCAAAGCCACCGCCGAGCATCCTGCAGGGCACGCGGTGTTTGTGGTGCAGGGGGAGCCAGCAGACCCGGCACACCACCGCGCAAGCATGCCGACGGAAGTGGCTGCTCAGACGTCAGTGGAAGAATCGGCGCAACAGTTCGACGTGGTCAGCCGGGAAGCGCAGCAGCGTGCGGTGGCGAACCAGATGGAACAGCAGCTGGAAGACCAGCGTGTGCAGCATGAGATTCAGATACGGGCTGCGAGCGGTGGTTACTGATCGCCCACCCCAAGGCTCATGATTTTTTGTATCGGGACAGGGAAGTTCGCACAGCAGACTCGATCTTCTTCCAGTCTCTCAGGATGACGCGCGGATACGTTGCAGTAATCGCGATGCTGTCTTCAACATCAACGAAATAATGGGTGCAGCCGGCTACTCGGCTGTCTTCCGTGTCGCGTAGGCGATCGCCGGAGAGGGTGAGGCCGTCAGGGAAGTGGGCTTCACTTTCGCACTTGATGAAAGTCGTCAGTTCGCCTTCGCCATTTCGAGCGACGTACCAGTCCTTCTCCATGCGCAGATTGCGGGGCTGGGGCATTTTGGTCTCCTGCTCCAGCGCTTTCTGGAACGCCGGCATCAACGCTTCGTTGATTGCATAGGGCACCAAGCCGAAGCGCTCTGGTTGGGGTATCCGCAGGTCAAGCCGTTCGGTCGGGTCGTTGCGCAGCACGGACGTCGGCGTCGATGTCTGCTCCGTACTGGTGTAGCGCTCCAGCAGGCCCCTGATCGGGGTGCGATCAATATGCTGTAGGCCAATGACCACGGAGCGCTGGAAGTCTTCCATCGAACGATCCGGGCGGGTGCCTGGTAACGCGGGGCCCAGGTCTGGCCAAAGTAGCGTCAGGCCAACGCTGCCATCGAAGTAGGGACCGATCTGGTTGTCGTAGTAGTTGGCGGGGAACATGAAACGGTGGGGTCCGACGGTGGCCTCCACAGGTTCAGTGGTGTAGGTGTGCCCTTTGATCGTGCGGCGCACGTTGGGATCTTCTGGCATTCCAGCCTCCTCGCTTGGGGATTCCACCGAGGGGGAATTGATACACCCAGTGGCGCTCAGTGCTAGCGCCGCCACAATGGCACAGCGGAGGCCAAATGGAGCGATGTTCATGGGGTCAATCCATTGCTCATGACATGGGCAAATATAGCCAACCCGCGGTTGACTCGCTGGTTGGACTCATCACCCGCCCGATGGCGCCCCCGCATCATGGTCAGCCGGTAGCGCAATCGGTGTCGCCGCGCAGATGCTGCGCAGGGCCTGCTTCAAGCCTTCCTCCATGGTCGGGTGGTAGAACGGCAGCTCCAGCAACCGGCTAGCGGTGCAGCCCGTCTCAACCGCCCACGCCAGCAGGTGGGCCAGGTGCTCGCCTGCCGGCGCCACCAGGTCTGCACCAATCAGCTTGCCCTCCGGCGCCGCCGCATACAGGGTCAGGGTGCCCTCGTTGACGCCCTCCACCCGTGCCCGGCCTTGGTCGTCAAAATCGGAGGTTCCCGTTACCGCGCCTTCTTCTTCAGACTGGCCGATGCTGGCAACCGGCGGATCGGTAAAGGTGATGCTCAGCGGCACATGGCGCTTCACCGCGATCTTCGCTGGCATCGCCGCGGCGTTGCGGCCGGCAATGGCGCCATCGCTCGATGCCTCATGCAGCAGGGGCAGATCGGCAGCAGCGTCGCCCGCCAGGAACACGGCGCTGTCACCGCAGCGCATCGTCTCGCGGTCGTGGCAGGGCACGCCGTGTTTGTCCAACGCCAGTTGTGCGTTGTCCAAGGCCAAGCCGTCCAGGTTGGGCGGGCGCCCCAGTGCAGCTACGACGTAATCTACCTGTACGCTGCCATCGGCGTGGTCTTTGCCGCTCCAGCGCACATGCACGCCCTCATCGGAACGTTCGGGGTGTACGTCCACGCCGAGGTGGACCTCCATATCTCTCTTCAGCACGGCCAGCAGTGCATCGTGCACGCGCGGGCAACGCACCTTGGCCAGTGTCGTCTCCTTGCCGAGCAGGGTGACCTGCACGCCCAGCCGGGCCAGGGCTTGGGCAAATTCCAGCCCCAGCGAACCAGTGCCCACTACCGCTACGCGCTTCGGGAGCTGCTTCAGCTCGAACAGGCTTTCGTTGGTCAGCACGCGGTCGCCCAGTGCTTCAAAGGGCGGTGGCAGGGCGGGCGCGGAGCCGGTGGCAATGACAATGGCGCGTGCCTCGACGCGTCGGCCGTCCTCCAGTTCCAGCGTGGTCGGCCCGGCAAACCGCGCACGACCAGTCAGCCGCGTGGCTGGGTCGAGCTTGTCGATCTGCTTGCGGGTGAGCGCTGCAAAACGATCACGCTCCTCACGCACGCGGCGCATCACCGCCGCGTCATCAATGGCCATGCCATCCACGCGGATGCCGAACAGGTCTGAACGGCGCACGCGCTCGGCCTGCTTGGCGGCCGCCAGCAACAGCTTGGAGGGCATGCAACCGACGTTGGCGCAGGTGGTGCCGCTGAAGTGCGGATCGATGAGCAGGGTGGACGCGCCATTACGGCGTGCGGCTCGCTCTGCTGCCAAGCCGGCCGTGCCGGCGCCGATCACCGCCACATCACAGTGCAGGGGCGTGCTCATAGGGCCGCCGGCAGGGTGATGGCTTTGACGTTGACGAATTCCTTCAAGCCCTCGGGGCCATGTTCGCGGCCGTAGCCGGAGGCTTTCACGCCGCCGAAGGGCAGGGTGGGGCCGGCCACGTTGAAGCCGTTGATACACACCATGCCGGTATCGAAGTAGGTGGTCGCCAGCTCGCGGGCGCGCTTCACATCGCGGCTGAAGATGCCGCCGCCCAGGCCATAGCGGCTGTCGTTGGCGATGCGCATGGCGTCATCATCGTCCTTGGCCTTGATGATGGCCGCGGCGGGTCCAAACAGCTCGTCCTCATAGGCGACCTGGCCCGGGGCAACGTCAGCCAGCACCGTGGCCGGGTAGAAAGCGCCGGTCCGGTCAGGGATCTCGCCACCGACCACCAGGCGGGCGCCCTGGGCCACGCTCTTGCTGACCTGCTCGTGCAGGGTGTCCCGCTGGGCCTTGGACACCATCGGGCCCAGCTGGGTGTCTGAATCGTTGGGATCGCCCATGCGGATCGCTGCAAACTGCTTGGCGTAGGCCTCGACGAAGGCGTCGTAGTTCTTTTCGGTCACGATGAAGCGCTTGGCATTGACGCAGGTCTGGCCGTTGTTGAACAGGCGACCCTTTACGCAGGTCTTCACTGCCAGCTCCAGGTCGGCATCGTCCAGCACCAGATAGGCATCGTTGGAGCCAAGTTCGAGCATGGTCTTCTTCAGTGCCTTGCCAGCCTTCTCGGCCACGGTGCGGCCTGCCTTTTCGCTACCGGTGAGGGTGACCGCGCGCACCAGGTCGTGGTCGATGATGGCATCGGACTGGTCGTGGCTGATGAGCAGGACGCCGAACAGACCCTTGGGCAGGCCGGCCTCCTCGTACAGGTCGCGCAGGAACAGGCCGCTGCCGGTGCAGCTTTCAGCGTGCTTGAGCAGCACGCCATTACCCGCCATCAGGCTGGCAATGGAATAGCGCACAGCCTGGTAGGCCGGGAAGTTCCACGGCTGGATGCCATACACCACGCCGATGGGCTGGTGGGTGACGATGCCGGTGCCATTGGCCGAAGGGCGCTCTTCATCGGCCAACACCTTGGGGCCCTGCTCGGCGGTGTACTTGCAGATGGCCACGCACAGGTCCACTTCGCTGCGGCTGTCACCGATCAGCTTGCCGACCTCGTCGGTCATCAGCTGGGCAAACGCTTCTTTCTTTTCTTCCAGCTTGCGGGCGATGGCGGACATCACTTCAGCGCGCTCTTCCAGGCTGCGCAGGCGCCACTGCAGGAACGCTTCGTGGCAGGCCTTCACGGTGTCTGCTGCCTGGGCGTCGGACATGTAGGCGTAGGTGTGCAGCACCTGTTCGGTCAGCGGGTTGATTGTCTTGATCGGGTGGTCGCTCATGGGGGAGTTTGCCTTGGGGGAGGGGATGGAGGGGGTTTCAGCCGTAGCGGTGACGATGGCGGCGCAATTTGCCCTGCACGTGGTGCAAGGCCTTGAGCACTTCATCGCGCCAGCCATCGGCCGGCAGTTCGCGCACGGCCGAATGGGCCGCGCAGACATAGGGGGTGCCGGCCCAGCGCTCGGCCAATGCGCGCGCCCAGCGCTCGAACGCGTCTGCGGCGCCGGCCCGGGGCTGCAGTGCGCGCGACAGCGTGGGGTGGAACTTCAAACCGGACTGCGGCAACCATTTGCCGAGGGTGCCCGGCGCGGCCAGCACGCTGAGGGTGTCGTCAACATGGACGATGCCGCTGCCGCGGTGACGGACCAGGACCGAGCTGGCATGCACGTTGTCGTCGGCCGGTACCAGCTCCAGGCCGGCGGGAACGGTGAAATCGAGGTCATCGGCGAAGTCGGCCTGGGTCTCCACGTCTTCGATCACGTGCGGATCCCACGGCAGGTGCGGTGCCTGTTGCAGGTGACGACGCGTGCCGATCAGGCGCGCGGCCGGCAGCAGCTGGTGCAGAGGCTCGCAGTGCAGAGTGTGGAACGGGTGCACGTTGATGATGGCGTCCACCAGCGTGCCGCCGGCGGTCAGGCCCAGCAGGGCCTGGCGCTGGGTCTCAGTGGGGGTGTAACTGTCCAGCACGAGGAAGCGGCCATTGCTACGGCGCACCACGGAGAGCTGCGTGCCCACGTCGAGCAGGCCGGCCACCTTGAAGGTGCCGCGCAGGTTCCAGAAATCATTGGCGAGTTGCTGCATCGGGATCAGAGGGCGCGGCTGCGGTGGCCGTCGCGGTGGTTGGGTGGGGGCTCTGATCGTGCGGAGGCGGCTATTGCAGCGGCGTGAAAGCGGGTGATGGGGGTGTCAGGGGTGGTGGGGGGCGTCACCGGTGACCGGATTTTCAGCGACTGCCGCGCTTTAGATGTGCTACCCGTGGCTCAGTGTTCGCTGGTTCACACATTCAGCATGCCGCTGCTGTGGACGCTTTGCCGACCACATGCCGCAGAACCCACCTGTGCCATCATCCCGCCAGAACCGCAGTACCCAACAAGGCTGAGCACGCATGGAGCAGGCAACACGCTACACGGTGACCGTTTTCCTGGCTGCGCCGGGCACCCCGCTGAAGAGCGGAGGCGTATCCCCGCGCGGGCAGATGTATCTGCAGGTTGCCGAGGGCGAGGACACCCACAGTTACGGCTTCGCGCCGCCGCGGCTGCCGGCCGGTGAAACCGCGAAGGGCGTGCAGTACGCGCAGGTGCGCCACGACGATGCCGACGAGCACGTCGACCCTTATTACAGTCGCACCCTGGAAATCACCGCCGAGCATTACGGCTGCCTGCGTGATTTCGCCGAGGAGCCGGCCGAGTTTGAATTCGATGTCGACCGCCCGGCCACCATCAACCGCTGCAGCGATTTCGTCTGGGCCGCGCTGAACTACGCGGGCCTGCACCCGCTGCCGACGCCGCTGGATGGTGGCAGTGATCTGGGCGAGTTCGCGGTGCTGTTCAACCTGCCGGAAATCCAGTGCATTGCTGCACCGTTCCCCGACAGCGATCTGAATGCCGAAAGCCACCACCCGATGCCCGAGCGGGAGGCCGAGCATCACCGCCAGGGCGACCGTGCGGAAGGCGAGCCGCCGCCGAGCCCGATGGAAGTGGCCGGCACGCTGCTGGATCCCTCGCATCCGGACCACCGCCTGTTCGCGCAGCTGATCCAGAAGGTGGCCGAGCTGGATGCCGCGCATGGCCGCACGTTTGATGACAGCAGCCAGCGCATCAGCGCAAGCCTGCTGGTGCTGGCCAAGCAGAACAATCTCTCGCGCGTGGACCACGTGCTGTTGAGCCGATCGACCCGCGATGCGCATGCCGCCGAGAGCATCTTCATCGTGCAGGGCGACCGTGACGACCCTGCGCATCGCCGCGCCAGCATACCCACCGAGGTGGCAGCGCAGACGGATGTGGCCGATTCGCTGCGGTTGAAGGAGCAGTAGCGCGGGCAGCCGCCACGCACGCGTGGGCGGACGTCACAGCCCCCAGCTGCTACCATTGCCCCGCAACCCAGCCAGCCCACCCCGCGCAGACAGGTGCGGGGGGGGCCGTCGCAGAACGGCCCAGCGAGCCAGGACACCCTCCCGTGCCCTTTCAAGGATGCTCGCATGACCCGTCTTTCCGTTTTCCGCTCGGCCGCACTGGCCATTGCCATCTCGCTCAGCGTCGGCGCCCCGGCGGCATTTGCCGATAATGCGACCGCTGCAACCGCGGCCAGCACCTCGGTGCAGCGCCAGGCCATCGCCCAGGGCCTGTACGAGCTGGCCTACAGCCCCACCCAGAACGCCGTGTTCGTGGCCTCGTCCGGTGGCTTCGGCGACAACGCCGGCCCGGCCCAGGTACTGCGCCTGGACCCGGCCACGCTGGCCGTGCAGGCCCGCATTCCGCTGGAGCGCAAGGGCTTCGGCGTGGTGCTGGATGACGCGCACAACCGCCTGTACGTGGGCAACACCGTGGACACCTCGGTGACCGTGGTCGACACCGAGAACAACAAGGCCATCAGCACCGTGCAGCTGATGGAAAAGAAGGTGGGCAAGGATGGCAAAGCCGGCTACACCCATGACCTGCGCGAGCTGGTGGTCGACAGCGCCGCCAACCGCCTGTACGTCACCGGCCATTCCGGTGAGGGCAGCGTGCTGTTCGTGGTGGATACCACCACGCTGAAGCTGATCGACACCATCCCTGGCCTGGGCAAGGCCAAGGCGCCGGGCCTGGCGCTGGATGCGGCCAACAAGCGCGTCTACACCAGCAACCTGCTGGCCGACCTGGTGGTGGTGGGCACCGATTCGAAGAAGGTGGTGGCCCAGCACAAGATCGCCGCCGAGCAGCCGATGAACATCGCGCTGGACCCGGACGGCAAGCGCCTGTTCGTGACCGACCAGGGCTCGGAGATGATCCGCAACTACGTGACCAAGAGCAGCGAGGGCTTCGTCAGCAAGCACCCGGGCCAGCGCGTGCTGGTGCTCGACCGCAGCACCGGCAAGGAACTGGCGAGCATCCCCACCGATGCCGGCCCGCTGGGCATCCTGCTGGATGCACCGCGCAAGCGCCTGTACGTGACCAACCGCGAAGGCGGCACGGTGACCGCCTATGACAGCGCCAGCTACAAGAAGGTGGCCACGTATGCGGTGCCGACCCACCCGAACAGCTTGGCACTGGATGCGAAGAAAAACGTGCTGTTCGTGAGCATCAAGAACGGCGAGAAGGATGCCAAGGGCTCTGAAGAGAGCGTGGCGCGCATCCAGCTGTGATGCAACCGGTAGCGCCGGGCCATGCCCGGCGGCTTCCCACGTGAAAAGGCGGGGTGCAGACCTTGCATTGTTCTTTGCCCTGCCGGCTGCCGCCAAACCGGGGCCGCGGCCACCCTTCAGGTATGCCCTTCGGCCGCGTTCACGGGCCCATGCGAAGATGCTGCCATCGGCCTGGCCACTCGCTGGCACGGCCTCGAAGGAGTGATTACCGCACCCATGGACGCCGTGATGCCCAACCCCGCTTTGCCCCGCCTGCGCGTGGCCGTAATGGCCATGGGCCTGTTGATGCTGCTGGGCTGCACCGCGCCGCCGCCAGATCCCGCGCCGAAGGTGCTGACCGCGGACGAGGCCGCCGCACGCACGGTGGTGCCCCTGACCCGCCCGATTGCGCTCGACAAGGCGGGGCAGGTGGTGGATGTGGAATTCGAACTGCCGCCGGCTGGAGCAGATATTGCTCCCCAGTTGCTGATAGGCGTGCGGGTTGCCGGAGACGAAGAGGCCGCCGACAAGGCGCTGTGGTTGCTCAATGGCTACGATCTGATGGCCAAAGTGAGGCTATACCGGACCGATGGCGCTGACGCGGCCCCACTGTCGTTGACCCGCTACGACGCCGTCAGTCGTAAAAGAGTGCCGCTCGATGCAAATGGGTTGGTGCCGCAAGCGATAGCGATCAGTCCTGCATCTGGGCCGCTGCAGGCGGCAGGGCTTGTTTCCCCGGCACTGAATTACGGATCGTTGGGTCTGGCTTTCCTTCCAGAGGCGAAGCCAGGGCACTACAGGCTTTCGATCGAACTGCCCGAAGATCGGCCGGAACTGAAGAACATGAACGTTGAACTGTTGATTGGCTACATGGGGAGATCAAAGTAATGGACAAGGACGCACGACATACCCTGACGATCTATGTGGCGGCGCCGGGAACGCGACTGGCCGATAGCACGGAACGGTCGCTTTCGGGACACATGTACCTGGAAACTGGCGAAGGCGATAAACGGCTCAGCCATGGGTTTCAACCTGGAGCGGCGCCTGTGGGCTACCAGCGTCAGTGGCACGACGTATCGGTTCCAGGCACGATCGTGGACTCTGACGTATCGACCTACCAGGATCCTTACTACTCCAGGACTATCGAGATCAGCAAAGATCAGTTCGACCGGATCCAGGAGTTTGCCAAGGACCCTGAGAAGTACGGATTTTCCAAGAAATACGAGATGTTCACCAACAGCTGCACGGACTTCGCGTGGGCTGCGATGAAGCATGCAGGCATCCATGACTCGAAGATTCTCGGCGTCATGGATTTCGAAGGTGACGTCAAGCCCATCTACAACGTCAAGCCGATCCAAATGATCAAACCGCCGTTCCCGGACAGCGATCTGAACACCGAACACTTCAACGAGATGCCCGAGCAGAACTGGCGCCAGAAAATGTTCTCGGAAAACGAAGCACCGACGCTTTCACCCGAACGCGCGGTAGCGTCGGCAAGCACGGATGCCCGCCACAGCAACGACCCGCTCTTCTCACAGATCAACCAAGGCGTAGCCCGCCTGGATGCAGAGGCGGGCCGCACGCCTGATGCCACCAGCGAAAACGTCAGCGCCAGCCTCTACGCGCTGGCCAAGGCCAACGACATCACCCGGGTCGACCATGTGCTGCTGAGTGAACGCACCGCGCAGGCCGATGCGGCGCAGAACATCTTCATCGTACAGGGCGAGCGCGACGATCCTTCGCACCTGCGTGCCAGCATGGCCACTGCAGTGGCGGCGCAGACGCCGGCGGGTGCGTCGTTCGAACGTGCCGAACAGCTGACGCAGACGGCGCAGGTGCGTACCCAGGACGAGCAGCAGCACCGCCAGGTACAGGAGCAGTCCGGGCCGCGCATGGTGTAGCGGCCCGCGCGATCAGCCCAGGCGGTGCGCCGGGTTCTGCTGCTGTTCCTGCTCGCGCATCTGCTGTTCCGGCTGCAGGCCCATCGCTGGCTGCTGCGGGGCGATGCCCAGCTTCTGCAGCGACTGTTCGGCCGGGGTCTGTGCGGCTTCGGCGGTGGGCAGCATGGCGCGCAGGTGGGCCGGGTTGGCCGGGTCGCCCTGCACCACGAAGATGTTGTGGCCGGCTGGATGTTGCGCGGTGGCGTTGCTGACCACCACGTGGTCGGCACGTTCCAGGCCCTGTTCGCGTGCCTTCACGGTGAGGCTGGCGGTCAAGTTCTCGCTGGTCGTGTCGAAGGCACGGCCGTGCTTCTCGTCCAGCGCCGCCACACCCTGGCGGATCTGCTGGTGGAGGTTGTATTCGGGATGGTCAGGGGTCATCGCTGTGCTCCGTGCGGCCGCGCGTGGGGCCCCAAGTGTAGAACGGGCGGCGGCTGCGCCGGAAATGCCTTTGTTGTTAGCCTGTAGGGCGGGGGACGCAGGGGATGGCGTCCGCAGTGACCATGAATGGACGAAGGCGGGTTGGGGGAATGGGGATGAAACAGAGGGGCAGGACGCTGGCGCCTTGGCTGGCGGCGGTGCTGATGGCCTGCAGCCAGAGCGTGGCGGCGCAGGACGCGGCGCAAGGCGTGCCGGTGGGTGATGCCGATCCGAGCTGTCCTTCACAGGATTTCGCACAGTTCCTGCGCTATTTCACTGATCTGGCCGATGACCGCGTGCGCGTGCGTTACACCAGCGATCCGCTGGAATACGAGGTACCGGCATACGGCGCCAGTGGCGAAGGCGAGGCCGTCACCGAACTGAGCCGGGAGGCGGGCCCTGGCCGCTTCAGGCGCCTGCGTGCGACCACGCTGCGGGCAGCCCCGTCCATCACGCCGCTGGCCGACGAGGGGCGGCAGGTGCGCTTGGGCGATGATGCGCAGGCCGAGCAGTACACCTTCGCGCGCCGCTATGGCTGCTGGATGCTGACCCGGGTAAGCCGTTCCTGGTAGCTGCCAACCTTGATTGGCACGAAATGGGCGCTTGCGCGCCATGCCAACCAAGGTTGGCATCTACCAAGGGCAACCTCTGCGCCGTCTGTGCACACCGTGTCACGGTAGAGGCCGATTCCCTCACAGCGGCTATCGGTGGGCCCGCCAAGAATAGGAGCCCCCTTCCCCACAGGAGCTGCCATGACCGCCCCCTCCGTCCGCCTGCACGTTGAAGATACCGGTGGCACCGGTCGCCCGGTCGTTCTCATTCACGGTTGGCCGCTGTCGGCCGAAGCGTGGAAGGCCCAGGTGCCGATCCTGCGTGATGCCGGCTACCGCGTGATCAGTTACGACCGGCGCGGGTTCGGCCGCTCCGACAAGCCCGCCGACGGCTACGAGTACGACACCCTGGCCGCCGATCTGGCGGCGGTGATCGAAGAGCGCGATCTGAAGGACGTCACTCTGGTCGGTTTCTCGATGGGTGGTGGCGAAGTAGCTCGCTACATCAGCAATCATGGCCAAGAGCGGTTGCACAGCGTGGTGTTCGCCTCGGCCGTGCCGCCGTATCTGTTGAAGAGCGACGATAATCCCGAGGGCCCGCTGACCCAGGACAAGGCCGACGAGATGAGCGGTGGCCTGGCAAAGGATCGGGAGGCATTCTTTGACAGCTTCACGCGTGATTTCTTCAGCGCCAACGGCAAGTTGAAGGTGACCGAGGATGAGCGCCAGGCTGCCATCGCCCTATGCCACCAGTCGGATCAGACAGCGGCGCTCGGCTGCATGAGGGCCTTCGCCACGACGGATTTCCGTGGTGATCTCAAGAAGGTCAGCGTGCCGACCCTGGTGCTGCATGGTGACAGCGACGCCACGGTTCCGTTCGAGGGCTCCGGCAAGCGTACGCATGAAGCCATCAACGGCAGCGAGCTGGTCGTGCTGAACGATGCGCCGCATGGCTGCAACACGAGCCACGCCGACGACTTCAATCTGGCGCTGCTGAACTTCCTCAAGAAGTAACGTCCCGAGTAGACCGACGGCATGGCTACCGTACGCACGCCCCCATGGAAGAAGCCCAACCCGAAGGGGCAGAAGAAGCAGCCCCTTTCGGATGCGCAGAAGGCCGCCGCGCGGCAACGCGCGGAGGAGAACGGGCGGCGCTACCCGAACCTGGTCGACAACATGTGGGCGGCGAAGCTGCCGCGCGGCTGAGCCATCACTCTGCCGCGCGCGCTGGCGCCAGCGCCTGCCAACCGGCTTCGCGCCAGGGCGCTACGTTGCGCTCGTGCATGTTGATTGTCGCCGGCGGCAGCGGCACGCAGTCCTGCAGGGCCTCGCGTAGTGCGTGGGCGTCCACCGGCTGCGCAGTGGCGATCTGCAGCACTTGCCCGCGCCGGCGCACCTGCGCTGGCAGCACGTCATGTACCTCGGTCATGCCCGCCGTGCGCGCCACGCGGTAGCGCATGGTGATTGGCCGTGCGGTCTGCTGCAGCACCGGCGCCCACGCCTGCAGCAGCGCGTCCTGCTGGGCGGCAGGTACCTGCACCTCGATGACGGTGGCCGGGTAGCCGCGCAGGCTTTCCACCATCACCTGGAAACGCGCGCCGTTGGGCATCAGCAGCGCGCAGGCCGCGACGCTGCCGATAAACACCGCGGTTGCCATGGCGACCCAGCTGCGCGGAATCTTTGGCTGCAGCCGTATGCTGCGCAGGTTGGGGCGGCGCCTGCGCAGGCGCCGGTAGCGGCGCTGCGCCGCAGGGCTGGGCAGCCGGCTGTGTTCGGGCAGCGGCACTTCACGCGGCGGTAGACGCGAAAGACGCGTGTTGATGACACGGGCGACCAGCCAGCCTATGCCCGCGGTCACCAGCAGTGGCAGGGCAATTCGCACGAACAGGTACAGCTCCAGCACTGGCGGCACTCCTGTGCACGTTTCCATGGGCCACTCATGATCGCGCATCCACCCGGCGATGTCGCATCTGCCTGCCGACAGCGCGGCGTGGCATCGCTAGGATGCGCAACCTTTGCCGGGATGCACTGCATGACGCCCATGACCGCCCGCCTCCGGCGCTTCTTTGGCGCGGGACTGACGCTGTTCCTGCTGCACGGCCTGGCGCTGGCATCGGTGGCGCTGGCAGTGGGCTACTTCCACCACCGCCTGGATCTGCTGCTGGAGCCCATCGAACTGCCGCTGCTGCTGTCCTGCGGTGGCGGCGATCCGCTGGCACGCATGCAGGCGGCCGAGCATCTGCTGGCGCGCGCCGGTGCGCTGGATGACTGGCAGCCGGTGTGCTGGGTGGTGGTGGGTGCACTGCTGTGCTCGCTGCTGGGTACGGTGGTGGTCAGCCTGCACTGGCTGCACCAGGTGCGGGGCCTGCACCGGCGCAGCGTCTGGGGGCTGCTGGGCCTGCATCTGCTGGCCAGTGCGCTGGCCGTGCTGCTGCTGCGCCTGTACGAGCAGGTGTGGGCGGGCCTGGTCAGCACGCTGCCGACGGTGTGCATGGCCGAGCCAACGGCGCTGCAGGCGGCGGCGATGCTGCCCGCGCACCGCACGCTGCCGCAGATGCTGTCCGATGCCGGTCTGCTGGTGCCGCAGGCGCCGGATGCGCTGGCCATCGTGCTGTGTGGCGTACTGCTGGCCGCGACGGTGATCGGCGTGTGGCTGTGGCGCGCGCTGCCGATGCCTGCGCCGGAGTAAGTACGTGGGTGGGCGCTGGCGTAACTGGCCCGTGTGCGTCACGCTATGCGGATGGAAAAGGATATTTCATTCGCACGGGCCAGCAAGTTCCTGAGCCTGGTACTGCGGCATGAACCGCAGAAGATCGGCCTGCCGTTGGATGCGCAGGGATGGGCTGACATCGACGACCTGCTGGCGAGGCTGCCCGCGCATGGCGTGCGGCTGGACCGCGATGCCCTGCAGCAGCTGGTGCAGGACAACGACAAGCAGCGCTTTGCGATCAGCGACGACGGCCAGCGCATCCGCGCCAGCCAGGGCCACTCGATCGCGGTGGACCTCGGCCTGACGGCGCTGGAACCGCCACCGTGGCTGTACCACGGCACCGTGCCGCGCTTCCTTGAAGCGATTGCCAGCGAGGGCCTGCGCCCGGGTGAGCGCCAGCATGTGCACTTGTCGCCGGACCGCGCCACCGCCTTCCAGGTGGGCTCGCGCCGCGGCACGCCGGTGATCCTCAGCGTGGATGCGGGGCGCATGCATGCCGATGGCCTCAGCTTCTACCAGTCGGCCAACGGTGTGTGGCTGACCGCGCACGTGCCGCCGCGCTATATCGCAGGTTGAAGCGGCGCCGGTCGAGGCGACTGGCTGCATCGGGCCACGCGCAGGTAGAGTGGCCGTTCCTGCCGGAACAAGGATCTGCCGATGCGTTCGTTGCTGCGTGCCGTGCCCCTGCTGCTGCTCTCGCTGGTAGCGCAGGCGGGTGAAGTGGACCGCCGTATTGCGGTGACCATCGATGACCTGCCGTGGGCGCGTCTGGACGAAATCGTGCCGGCCGACCTGCAGGCGCGCCACGAGGCGCTGATGGCGCAGCTGCACCAGGCCGGTGTGCCGGTGGTCGGCTTCGTCAACGGCAACAAGCTGGAAGTGGATGGCGTGGTGCAGCCGGCGCGCGTGCAGATGCTGCGCGACTGGCGCGATGCCGGCTATGAGCTGGGCAACCACACCTGGTCGCACATGGATCTGAACGCCAAGGGCGTGGCGGCCTTCCAGCAGGATTTCCTGCGCGGCGAGGAGGTGCTGAAGCCGCTGCTGGCCGAGCGTGGCCAGGTGCCACAATGGATGCGCCACCCGTACCTGCGCGCCGGCCGCACGCCGCAGGATCGCGCGGTGATGGACACGTTCTTCGCCGAGCACGGCTACCGCATTGCGCCGGTGACCGTCGACAACGGCGAGTGGGTGTGGGCCTTCGCTTACGCCAACGTGATGAACGAGCAGCCGGATTCACCCGATCGCGCGGCGACCCTGGCGCGCCTGCGCAAGGGCTATGTGCCGTACATGCTGAACAAACTGGACTACTACGAACAGCAGTCGCAGGCGCTGCTGGGCTACGCGCTGCCGCAGGTGTGGCTGATGCATGCCAATGAACTGAACGCGGCGACCTTCGCCGAGCTGGTGGCCGCGACCAAGCGGCGTGGCTACCGCTTTGTTCCGCTGGAAGAGGCCGTGCGCGACCCGGCGTATGCACGTGGTACCGAGGGCTATGACGGGCGCTACGGCCCCAGCTGGCTGCACCGCTGGGCGATGGCCGAGAAGAAACCGAAGGACTACTACGGTACTGAGCCGGTTGTGCCGCAGTGGGTGAAGACGCTGGCCAAGGTGGATTACGAGTAGGCCAGCGCGTGTGCGTCAGCGCTTGACGGCCAGCACGCCGTCCAGCGCCAGCTCGGCCTTGAAGCCGGCCTTTTCCAGGCGCTTGGCCACTTCGCGTGGCACGTCGCGGCCGCTGGTCAGCTTGTTCGGCGCGCCGGTGTAGTGGAACAGGCGGCCGCCCTTGCGGATGACGCGGGCCAGGTGATCGTAGAACGCCTGCGAGTACAGCTCACCGGCGATACCAAAGCGCGGCGGGTCGTGCAGGATGGCATCGACGCTGTTGCTGGCGAACTGTTCGATCTGCTGCGAGACATCGCCCTGGCCGAAGTGCAGGCGGCCACCGGCGGCAGCGGAGTCCGGATCGGGTGACCACGGGTTGAGCGTGCGCAGCCACATCACGTCGGCGTTCTTTTCGAACGAACGGATCTGGCCGACACCGGCCTCCAGCGCGCAGGCGGCGAAGTAGCCGAGGCCACCACAGGTATCGAGGATGGATTTGCCGGCCGGCGCAACCAGCTCGACCTTGCGGCGCGCGTCTTCAAACGGCGACAGCTTGGAGGTCGGCAGCATCTTGATGCCGTCGATCTCGAAGGTGGGCGCGCCCCATTCGGTGGGCACCAGCTTGATGAGCGAGCCGCTGAAGCGCGAGATCGAGGCGAAGTCCTCGCCGTCCCAGTAGTACAGCGTGCGGTCCTTCAGCTTGCCCGGCCACGGGTAGTGCTGGCCGCGGAAGCTGAAGCCTTCGGCATCCAGACCGACCGTTTCCTCGCTGCGGCCCAGATCGAGCGAGCCCTGCCAGTCGGCAGCGCCCTTGTCGTGCGCGCGGCGCAGAGCGTCAGCGCTGTCGCGGGTGAGCAGGGGGCCGGTGTAATGGGGCACGGCGGGTACCGGGGCTGGGCGGGGGAGGGCATGGTACCCGCTAGGGCGGGCGGCTGCAGCCGAAGCCATGGGTGGTGCCAGAGCCGGCCAGAAAGCTGACGCCGGTGGACGGCTCGCCGCCTTGTAGTGCGCAGGCCCGGCGATGCACGGCCTGGGTGGCTGGCGGCTGCCGCGAGTACTCATACAGCATGCTGCCGTCGTCCAGCAGCTGCCAGTGCACCGTGACCCGGGTGCGCTCCCCATCGTCGGTTTCCCACTCGATGGTGCGCAGTACCAGGGTGCGGCCATCGTCGGCCTGGCGTACCTCGTCATAGGCACCGGTGGTGGTGGCCGGCACCACGGTGAGCAGCAGCGAGAAGAGCATGGCGAGGCCCCCAAAGTGGCCAGCCTCGGATGTGCTGCGGCGCTACGCCATCAGGAAAGTTGCAGATCAGTCGCACTTCACCGCATACACCGGCCCGGCACCAATCAGCAGCAGGGCCATGTAGTCGCTGTCACTTGCCTTGGCCTTCAGCGAGGCCCCGCGCCGGGTGTGGAACAGTCCGAAGCCCCCTGCGCGGCGGAGGAGCGCGCTGTCGATCTGCTCGGCATCGTCGCGGAAGTAGCGGGCGATGTCGCTGCGGCTGGCCTGGCTGAGGGCGTTGGGTTCGCGCTGCCAGTGGCCGTCGCGCTCGAAGGACACGAAGTACTGGCTGCCTTCCTTGTCGATGCGGAACTCGGCGGGCTTGCGCGTGCTGGTGCTGAAGCAGCCCTGCAGGGGATCGGACGAGAACGGCAGCTGGGTGCCGCCGGAACAGGCGGCCAGCAGTACGCTTGCAGCAATCAGCACGACGGCCGGGACCGGGCGCAGCAGGACCATGGTGGTGTTCCGGCGGGGTGATGCTTCCAGTGTAGACACGGCCAGCGCATGGCCAGTGTCAACATGGCCAGCAGGCAGACCGGAGCGGACATGTCACAGAGCAGGGCACCGTTGTGCGGTGGCGCAAGCTGGCTGGGGTTGCCGGTCGGGTATGGCGTCCATGGGTGGATCACGCTGATGGGCGATGGGCGCGCGCTTGGCGTGGGGATGGGCTGCCTGGCGGCCGCCGTCGTGGGTCTGGGATTGGCCGTGGCCGCGCGGGCACGGGATGAGCGCTATGCGTGGCTGGGCATCGGCGGCGCGGTGGCAAGCGCACTGCCGTTGAAGCTTTATCTGCTGCAGATGCTGTTCAAGCTCTAGGCGACCGCTGTTGTAGAGCCGAGCCCATGCTCGGCTGCCTCTGCTTTTGTAGAGCCGAGCCTATGCTCGGCTGCTTTGGGCAGGAGCAGCCGAGC
>NZ_QETL01000019.1:0-47998 GCF_003105135.1 Stenotrophomonas sp. SPM
TGTAACCACGACGGCAAAAGTCAGCCGAGCATGGGCTCGGCTCTACAGCGCCCCCTCACCACGCCGCCAGGCGCTCGGGGTCAGGCCCGTCTCGCGGCGCAGCGCACGGGTCAGTGCGCTCTGCTCGGAGTACCCCGCTGCCAGCGCGATAGCGCTGATGGGCGCTGCACTGGTCAGCAGCGCATGCTTGGCCCAGCGCAGCCGGCCGGCGCTGAGCCAGGCCTGCGGACTGACCCCGAATTCGCGCTGGAACAAGGCATGCAGCCGGCTTTCGCTGACGCCAACATGGGCCGCCATGCGCGGCACCGGCCACGCCCGCCCGGGTTCAGCCTGCACGGCCGCACACAGGCCCTGCCGCCGCGCACCACTGCCCGCAGGGGTAAACATCCGCAGCAGGTCGGGCAGCAGCTCCGGCATGCAGCCGCCGACCCTTACCTGGGCCAGGCGCTGGCGCAGCGACAGCGGCAGGTGCAGCCAGCGCTGGCGACTGAGGTGTTCCTGGGTCAGGTCATCGAGCACGCCCGGGCCGCAATCGACGATCACGAAACCGTTCGGCCCATGTGCCACCTGGTCATGCGCCTCACCGGAGGCAACGAACGCCCCCTGCAACAGATCCAGGCGGCCGCCGCGCCCTTCCAGCTCGAACTGCAGCTCGCCCTGCAGCGGCAGCACCCACTGTGCGTAGTCGTGGCGGTCCAGGCCCGTTGCCTGGCCGTAGTGCCGCAGGTGGAAGATGGCGCCCATCGCGGCAGTGTGCGCGTGCGATGGGCTGCCTGCAATCCACGGATCGCGGCCAGACAGCCGCGCGCCCTAGCCGTCGGTACCGAGGAACGCGAACGGTTTGCTCGGCACGAACTGCGACAGCGCATCACCGGAGAAGGTGTTGCGCTGGTCCCGGCCCAGGTCGAGCTTGAGCACCTGTCCGCCGAAATCGACCTTGTTCAGATCGACCCAGAACTTGTTGGGCGTCAGTGCCGATTCGAAGAAATACAACCGGCGCTTGTGGTCGGCCACCGTGCGCCAGCGCGTGGACGAGATGTTCGGCTCGCCGGGCGTGGTGATGCTAAACGGCACCGACACATTGCGGATGACGCTGAACACACCGGCCAGCGCCTCCACAGGGTCTTCGGCCTTGGGAATGGCATTGATGTAGAACGAGGCGCGCGCGAAGCGATCGGCCGAGCGGTTGGTGCCCGGCAGCATCACCGTGCCCCCGATACTCTTCCAGTACGCATTGAGCGCCAGCTGCTGATCGAAGATCGGCGAGTTGGTCATCACCTGGTAGCGGCGGTCGTGATGGATGACCTGGCGACCGCCGATGTACTCGATGATGGCGCTGTCGCCGGTAGCGTCGGACAGCGAAAGATGCAGGGTCGCCTGGCGGTCCTCACCGGGCACCTTGTCGGTGACGATGGCGAACGGCTCGCGCTCCAGTGCAGCCACGGCCTCGGCCACGCTGCCGAAATTGTCCAGCACGTATTGCGCCCAAAGCGAGATGGCCAGCCCCGGCTTGTTGCCGCGCTGCTGGGGATACTCCGATTCGACCAGCCACAGCAGGTTGGCGACCAGGCCCTTCTCGTTCATGCCGTCGGTGGTGGACACGTCGTAGCCGGTGGCCACCACACTGCCGTAGCGCGCGGTCCACTTCGCCGACTTCGGTCCGGCCTGGCCGGTACGCTCGATTCCGCGGGGCAGGACATACAGGTTGGTGGCAACGTCGACCTTCCAGTCCATCGACCGGGCGGTGATCACATCGCCGTTGTCACCCAGGTAGACCGCGCGCGTGCAGGCCCATCCCGGTGCGACCGCCGCTGCCAGCGCCATGGCCAGCGCCGCCCTGCCCTGCCACTTCGTCCGCTTCATGCTGTGCTCCCTTCCCCAGGAAGCCCGATGGGAACCCGGCAACGGTGACAGCGGGGTGAAGCCCCGCGCGCGGCGTCAACCGGCGCTGAGCATCGGGCGCACGAGGGCGCTCAGAAGATCCACCGCGGTGGGTTCGGCATCATCGCCCTCCACCGTGCGCGAGAAACCTGACCAGTCACTGCTGGCCAGCTGGCGCAGCTTCAGCGCATCGACCGGCAACGCGCGCATCGACCAGTACGGAAACTGGCGCTGGCCCAACCGCCCGCGCGCCAGTTCGACGATGTCCACGTGGCTGCCCGCCTGCAGGATGCGCTCGTACACCGAATCGATGCCATCAGGCGGCCCTTCGATGTACTGCAGGAAACGCTGCCCATCGTGCAACAACACGCCCGTCACCCCGGCCATCCGGTTGAACCGGGTGGCATCGTTCACCAACGTCTGCAGGCGTTCGGCGGAAAGGTCCGGCCGGGCCTGGCTGACGTAGGCAATGGCGCGTAGTGGCATGAATCTTCCTTGGCAACGTGAGCAGCCACGGTAGCAGCTACGGACGAGCCCGTCTCAGTTCGCCCACGCGCTCCCTGAAGAATTCAGTTAACGGCTGATGCGCGTGTCGGCACGCCGCGGCAGCACCGCTTCGAACACCACCTGCCCCTGCTCGTTGCGTGCACTCAGCCGTCCACCGTGTGCGGCTACGAACTGATCGACGATGTACAGGCCAAGGCCCAGCCCCTTGCTCTGGTGGAAGCTGGCCTTGAACGGCTCGAACAGGCGCGGCAGCAGTGCCTCCTCGATGTGCCCGACATTGCGCACGCGCAGGGTCACCACGCGCGAATCGCTGCCATCGACGGCAACCCACACCACGTCCTTGCCCCCGTGGGTGATCGCATTGCCGACCAGGTTGGCCACCACCTGCCCCAGGCGATCCATGTCGCCGTGCAGCGTGGCATCACCGCTGGCTTCGAACGCGATGCGGTCGCTGCCATGCGCACTGCCCGCCTCTGCGATCACAGCGCGGGCCAGCGCTTCCAGATCACAGCTGGCAGCCTCCAAGCGCAGGCCGCCACTGCGGATCCGCGAGAAATCCAGCAGCTGCTCGACCATGCGCGCCATGCGCACGGTGCTGGCTTCCAGGTGCTGCAGGGTCTGCTGCGCACTGGTGTTGCCCGGCGGCAGTTCCAGCGACAGCTTGTCGGCGCACAGCAGGATGGCCGACAGCGGCGTGCGCAGATCGTGGGTCAGCACGGCGGCCATCGTCTCGTTCAACTTCAACGCGCGCTCCAGCGCCTCGTTGCGCGCCTTCAGCAGCTGGCGCTGCTGGTAGAGCTCGATGAACACGTTGACCTTGCTCAGGATCACCTGCGGCGCCACCGGCTTGTGCAGGAAATCGACCGCACCGCTTTCGTAGCCCTTGAACGCACGCACCGGATCATCCGGCGACGCGGTCAGGAAGATGATCGGCACATCGCGGCTGCGCTGCGAGCCACGCATCAGCTCGGCCAGGGTGAAGCCATCGATCTCCGGCATGTGCACGTCCAGCAGCGCCAGCGCCACTTCATGCTCCAGCAGCAGCTCCAGCGCCTGCGCGCCCGAGCCGGCCAGCAGCAGGTTGACGCCCTCGCGGCGCAGCAGCGCCTGCATGGCTACCAGGTTCTGCGGCACGTCATCGACGATCAGCAGGTTGACCGGGGTCTGCGACTGCGCAGGGTCCGGTGGCAGCAGGTTCATGCGAACAACTCCTTCAAGCGACGGCACATCAATTCAAGAGGCAGCACGGCATCAGCGCCGGCGTGCTGCAGGGCGGAGGCCGGCATCATCGATGCCTCAGCCTCCTCGGGGCATTGCAACCAGGCACGGCCACCGGCGGCACGCACCGCGGCCACACCTTCGCTGCCATCACTGCTGGCACCGGTCAGCAGCACCGCCAGCAGCTGCGGCCCGAACACGGCCGCGGCGGATTCAAACAACGGGTCGATGGCCGGGCGCGAGAACAGCACTGGCTCATCCATCGACAGCGCGATGGTCTGCGCGTCCTCCACCAGCAGGTGGTAATCGGGTGCGGCGAAGGTCACCGTCGCTGCCTGCAGCGGCTGCTTGTCTTCTGCCTCGCGCACCTGCAGCGCGCAATACGGCGCCAGCACTTCGGCAATACGGCTGCTGCGATCACGCGGCAGATGCAGCACCACCAGCACCGGTATCGGCAGACCGGCCGGCAGCGCACCCAGCAGCACCTGCAGCGCGGCCACGCCACCGGCAGAGGCGCCGACGACCAGCAGATGCGGACGCGGGGCAGTCATCAAACAACCTTCCGGTACAGCCGATGCTCGCGCGAGCAGGCTTCGAACGCATCATGGTGGCGGCCGAACTGCAGCGATTCCTTGCTGCCCAGGCCGAGGAAGCCACGATGCACCAGCGCCTCACGGAACAGGCCCACGGCACGGTCCTGCAGGTCGCGGTTGAAATAGATCAGCACGTTACGGCACGAGACCAGGTGCACTTCGGAGAACACCGTGTCGGTGGCCAGGCTGTGGTCGGCAAACACTACGTTGCGGCGCAGTTGGCGGTCGAACACCGCACCGTCGTAGGCGGTGGCGTAGTAATCGGACAGCGAACCGGTACCGCCGGCAGCCAGATAGTTGCGGCTGAACTGGGCCAGGCGGTCGATGCTGTAGGCGCCGGCTTCCGCACTGGCCAGCGCGGCCGGATTGATGTCGGTCGCGTAGACGATGCTCCGCTCCAGCAGCCCTTCCTCATGCAGCAGGATGGCCAGCGACCACACCTCTTCACCGGTACTGCAGCCCGCCACCCACAGCTTCACCGACGGGTAGGTGCGCAGCACCGGCACCACCTGCTCGCGCAGCTGCTTGAAATAGGCCGGGTCACGGAACATTTCCGAGACCTGCACGGTGAAGAACTGCATCGCTTGGGCGAACAGCTCCGGTTCGTGCAGCAGCCGGTGCTGCAGGTCGACCAGGCGCTCGCAGTCATAGCGCTGCATGGCCTGGCGGATGCGCCGGCGCAGCGAGGACACCGCGTAGCTGCGGAAGTCGTAGTGGTAGCGCTGGTACAGCGCCTCCAGCAGCACCTTCAATTCCAGGTCGAACAGCGCCTGCTCGTTCATTGGCGCGAGCACCAGACCCGGCACAGCGAAACCAGCTTGTCGACGTCGATCGGCTTGGCGATGTAATCGTTGGCACCGGCCTGCAGGCAGCGCTCGCGGTCATCGGGCATGGCCTTGGCGGTCAGCGCGATGATCGGCAGGTCCTGCAGGTGGCGCTGCGCACGGATCTCGCGCATGGCGGTCAGGCCATCCTTCTCCGGCATCATGATGTCCATCAGCACCAGATCGACCTCGCGCTGGGCCAGGCGATCAACTGCTTCCTGGCCGTTGCGAGCGATCTCCAGGGTCACGCCCAGCGGCTCGAGCACGCTGGACAGCGCGAAGATGTTGCGCACGTCGTCCTCGGCCAGCAGCACGGTGCGGCCATCGAGCACGGTGTCGCGGCGGCGGGCCTCCCGCAGCAGGCGCTGCTGGTCGCTGGGCAGGCTGGCCTCGACGCTGTGCAGGAACAGGGTCACTTCATCCAGCAGGCGCTCCGGCGAGCGTGCGCCCTTGATGATGATGCTCTTGGAATAACGGCGCAGGCGCTGTTCTTCCTCGCGGCTGAGCGCGCGACCGGTGTAGACGATCACCGGCGGGAAGCCGACATCATCGTTGCCGGCCATGTGCTCCAGCAGGTCGTAGCCACTGCCGTCGGGCAGCGACAGGTCCATCACCATGCAGTCGAAGGTCACCGTGCTCAGCTGCTCCACCGCAGCGGCCAGGGTACCCACCGCCACGATCTGCAGCTGGTCGCGGCCCAGCAGCAGCTCCAGGTTGCGCCGCAGATCACTGTCGTCCTCGACGATCAGCAGGCGGCGCACATCACGCTGGCTGGTCTGTTCCAGCTGCTCGATGGCTGCGGCCAACCGCTCGCGGGTGGCCGGCTTCACCGCATAGCCGATCGCGCCCAGCTCACGCGCCACCTGGCTGCGGTCCATGCCCGAGACTACATGCACGGGAATATGGCGGGTTTCCGGGTTGCGCTTGAGGCGTTCGAGCACGCTCAGCCCCGACACGTCCGGCAGGCCGATATCGAGCAGGATGCCATTCGGACGCAGATCGCTGGCAAGAGTCAACGCCTCTTCGGCGGTGGTGGCCACCACGCAGTCGAAATCAAGTTCGTGTGCCAGCGAAACCAGCGCTTCGGCGAAGCTTGCATCGTCTTCCACTGCCAGGATCAGGCGCCCGACACGCTGGCGCCGACTGCGATCATCGGCAACGCTGGCGGTGGCCACCGCAGGTGCGGCGGCCATGGCCAGCGGCGCGGCGGCCGCCAGGTTCTGCACCGAAGGCATCGGTGCCGGCGCCATCGCGGTCGGCTCGGCCGGCACGTCGCTGGCCGGTGCGCCCTGCAACGGCAGTTCCAGGATGAAGCAGCTGCCGCGACCCGGTTCGCTGTCCACCTGGATATCGCCGCCCATGCGCACGGCGAGGTCACGCGAGATCGACAGGCCCAGGCCGGTGCCACCGTAGCGACGGCGGGTGCTGCCATCGGCCTGGCGGAACGCCTCGAAGATCACCTGCAACTGGTCACGGGCGATGCCGATGCCCGAATCGCAGACTTCGAAGCGGATGCGGCCATTGCCACCCGCACGCACGTGCAGGCTCACCTTGCCGTGCTCGGTGAACTTCACGGCATTGGCCAGCAGGTTCTTCAGGATCTGCTGCATGCGCTGGTTGTCGGCCACCAGCTGGGTCGGCGCCAGCGCATCGGCCTCGATCTGCAGGGCCAGGCCCTTCTGCCGGGCCATCGGCTCGAACGTCTCGCGCAGGCGCTGCAGCACGCTGTCGACCACCACCACTTCGTCGGCCAGTTCCACATGGCCGGCTTCGATGCGGGACAGATCGAGGATGTCGTTGATCAGCGCCAGCAGGTCGTTGTTGGACGACAGGATCGCGCGGGCGTACTTGACCTGCTCTTCGGTCAGCGTGCCGTCCTTGTTGTCGGCCAGCAGCTTGGCCAGGATCAGCGAGCTGTTCAGCGGCGTGCGCAGCTCGTGCGACATGTTGGCCAGGAATTCGGACTTGTAGCGCGAGGTCGCCGCCAGCTCGTTGCTGTTGCGTACCAGCTGGCCCTGCGCCACCAGCAGCGCCTGCTTCTGCGCTTCCAGCTCGTGGGTGCGCTCTTCCAGCTGCACGTTGCTCTGTTCCAGCTCGACCTGCTGCTGCTCCAGGTTGGCCTGCGACTGCATCAGGCTGCGACTCTGCTCTTCCAGCTCTTCGTTGGCCACGCGCAGCTCTTCCTGCTGGGCCTGCAACTCTTCGCCCTGCCGCTGCGATTCCTCAAGCAGCACGACCAGCTGCGCGCGCAGCAACGAGGCACGCAACGCCATGCCCAGCGTGTCGCCGCAGCGCTCCAGCAGCTCCGCATCCAGCGCCTGCTGCCCGGCGGCCTGCGAGCGACCCAGCTCGACCACACCCACCACGGTGCCATCGCTGCTGATCGGCGCAAGGATGCGTTCACGCACCTGCACCAGCCCGAAGCTGGACTGCAACTGCAGAGCCCGCTCATCGTCACCCGGCAGATGACGGATCTGCTGGTCACGCGCCGTCTGGCCCAGCAGGCCTTCCTGCAGTGTCACCGACGCCGGGACACCGCTGGGCACGGCAACGCCGCCCGTAAGATGCAGACGACCGCCTTCGATGCGGTACATGGCGCCCACATCGGCGCGCAGCTGCGTGGCCAGGCACGCCATCGACGCATCGGCAATCTGTTCTGGCCCCAGGTCGCCACGCAGGCATGCCGCCACGGCATTTTCCGCTTCCTGCAGCCACAGCGCACGCAGCGCCTCGCGTCGCGCATGCACCGCGCGCGACACGATGCCGGCAATCATCAGGAAAGCCACGCCACCGATGGTTCGGTTGATGAAGGAGAACGACGAGTTGGAGCTGGCCGGCGCCACGTTGTAACCCACCGCCAACAGGATGCATGCCACCAGTGCTACGACGAAGGGAACCCGCGCACTTCGCTGGAAAATGGTGACGCCAACGGCCATGAAATAGGTCAGCCACACCGCATAGCCCAGTGGTACGACAAGTTCCAGGGCAACGGTGGCCGCCAGCAGCATGGCCGCCGTCGTCCAGATCCAGCGGTCGCGCGTTGTTGCACCAGCACGCATCAGGAAGGTTCCCGGGCAGAAAGAGGCGGTTATGCTACCCCGTGTCGCATTCAGCCGCATACGACCATTGGCACACGCGGTGCGTGCACACACTCTTCACACTGGCCTGCCTACGGTCTCAGCCCCTACAGGGGTATTACTGATTTCCAGGTGGACGCTCTTGCCTCTACGCCTTCCGTGCTGACGGACACGTCCCGACAACTGCGATTGCTGATCGACAGCGTTCGTGACCATGCCCTGTACCTGCTTGATCCGCACGGCATCGTCTGCAGCTGGAACCCGGGCGCCGAGCGGATCAAGGGCTACCGTGCCGACGAAGTCATCGGCACCCACTTCAGCCGCTTCTACCTGGCCGATGAACGCGAGGCCGGCGAGCCGCAGCGCCTGCTGCACCTGGCCGCGCAGAATGGCCACGTGGCTACTGAGGGCTGGCGGGTGCGCCATGATGGCTCGTCGTTCAGGGCCAGCATCGTCATCGAAGCGGTCCGCGAGAACGGCGAACTGCTGGGCTTCGTCAAGATCACCCGCGACATCACCGAGCAATGGCAATCGCAACGGCTGCTGCGTGACGCCCAGCGCGCCCTGCGCCAGACCCAGCAGTTCGAGACCGTGGGCCGGCTCAGCCGCGGCCTGTCGCATGAGTTCAACAACCTGCTGACCACGGTCGGCAACGCGCTGGACCTGCTGTCGATGCGCCTGGGCAGCGACGCCCGCGCGGCCGAGCTGCTGGCCATGGCACAGGCGGCCACCGACCGGGGATCGCTCCTGACCCGGCAACTGCTGGCCTTCAGCACCGGCCAGACCCTGATCCGCGAGCCGCTGGACATCAACCAGCAGATCCATGAGTGGCTGCCCGGCCTGCGCAGCACCTGCCCGCCCGGGGTCACGGTCGAGGCTGCACTCACCCCCGGCCTGCCCCTGCTCAGTACAGACCCGCTGCAGCTGCAGACCGCTCTCGTCAACCTGGTGGCCAACGCTGCCGACGCTACACTGGATGGCGGTCGCGTGCTGGTTGCCACGTCGCTTGAGCACCGGCTCGATCCAGATGCGGACACCGCGCGGCAGCGTCGATATGTGACACTAAGCGTCTGCGACGAGGGCCACGGCATGGCCCCGGACATCGCTGAACGGGCTACCGAGCCCTTCTTTACGACCAAGGACATCGGCAAAGGCAGCGGCCTGGGCCTCAGCCAGGTGTTCGGTTTCACTACCCAGAGCGGCGGCTTCGTTGATGTGTCCACCACGCCCGGTGTTGGCACCACGGTCAGCCTGCTGCTACCCGAAATGGAGGACCCTGCCCATGACTGATGACCCGCTCCGCGTATTGATGGTGGAGGACCAGTCCGATCTGCGCGAAATGATCGGCTTGGCACTGCGCGATTTCGGCATCGATGTGGCAACCACGTCCGACGGCCACGAAGCCGTCGCCCTGATGCAGGGCGGCGAGCGCTTCGACGTGGTGTTCAGCGACGTCAGCATGCCCAACGGCATGTCCGGCATCGAGCTCAGCGAGCACGTGGCGCGCGACCAGCCGCACGCGCGGATGATCCTGTCTTCAGGCTATGCGCGCTCGCAGCTACCGCCGCTGCCCGACCAGGTGGAGTTTCTGCCGAAGCCCTATCGGCTGCGCCAGCTGGTGGAGCTGTTGAAGCAGGATTGAGGCATCCACGCATGGCGTGGATCGAAATCGCGCCTGGTAGCGCCGGGCCATGCCCGGCGGCTCGACGCCTTTACCAGCGCATGAACAGCGTCACCACGAAAATGGCCAAGGCCACGCCAATGACGATCCACAGCCCTTTGCTCTGGCGCCAGGAGGGCTTACGGGTACCGGGGTTGTTCATCGCTTGCTCCATCGTGATAACAGGGATGGAACGAGCTTCGCGTTCTACATGTGCAGTGCGCGTGCAGGGTCGCCAGATGCGACCAAATGCATTCAGGAATCCGCGTCGCGGTCCACACGCAGACGACTGACCCGCCAGCCTCCATGCGAATTGAAGCGCCCGGTATCACCGGTCAGGCCGTAGCGCAGCGCCAACCAACCGGCGCGGAGCGAGCCCACATGCCATTCCCGTACTTTCCTGTACGCATACCGAAAACGACGAGCTTGCACGGGCTCACCCCAAATGTGATTGTCATCACGATTTGCGGACAATAGCGCCAATTTCTTTCCGCTGGAAGATACCCCCCCACCCGGCCCGTTCAGCGCTTGCGACGGCGCCAGGCACGGTCTGCAACATGGACGAGCCCGAGCAGGCAGGCAGCCACCAGCGCTACCTCACCAATAGCGAGCAACAGGTCCACGGCAATACTCCGGACGGCAGGGTTGCGGCCAGGCTGATGGCGTAGAAATGACGGCCAACCTGTGCTGCAGGATCACCGTAAGGGCAAACCGCCTCGCCGTTCTGCAGGGTGATACGCATTTCCGGCAATGCGATGCGGATGAATGCGGGGAAACGAGCGCGGCACTGCGGATGAGTGCGCCAAGCGCGTGGTGACCCCGGCCCGAGTCGAACGGGCGACCTTCCCCTTAGGAGGGGGGCGACGCGTCCTTGCAGCGCAATGGAGATGGAACGACCTGTGCCAAAGTTGTGCCAAGGCGGCTTCCGCGAGCGCCCTCAAGCGGTTACAGTTCATTCAGCTGGACGGAGGCGGACGCATCCGAGCTTAAGGGGGATGGATCTCATGGCAGGAAGGACTGCGGCCAGCCGACTCGCGCGCATGGCGCAGGTCGCGCAGGTTTGTCACGAAGAATGGAACTTCCACGAACGCGTTGATCGCGAGCGCGGGGTCATCACGCACTGGATACAGAAGGACCGGATATCGAAGAAGGCTCAAGGGAGCCTTGAGCGCGCCATGGACCAGCTTCGGCCTCTTCCCATCCAACAGTGGACGAGGCCCCACGCGAGCAAAATACGCGGCGATAACACATATGTGATACGCTTCGTAGACGTTGCTCGCGTCCAACTGCGAGTGTTCGGCCACTTCTACACGCCGCACACTGCTTTCGTGATGACCGAGACGGGCATAGAAAAAGACAATGTTTACACTCCGGAAAATTACGAAGATCTCGCAACCAGCCACAAAAAATCTTGCGATGAAGACTTTGAATCGCGAACAGTTGCTTATCAAAGTTACTGTGAAACCTGCGAACCAGAGTGCGGGTAGCATCGGAAAAATGTACAAACAGGATGCTGTCGCGGTTAGACATTACAAGCCTGCAACGGAACTGAAGAAACACTGGCGAGACAAAGATCGCCGCCAGGCTTATATGGAAGCCTCAGTTGAGCAAGGAATTGCCTGGCAGATAAAACTGAACCGAGAACTACGCGAACTAACTCAAGCGCAGCTCGCAAAGCTAATCGGAACCAAGCAATCCTCGATTTCCAGGTTAGAAGATCCTCTTTATGGTTCGCAAAGTATTCCGATGCTAACCAGGGTCGCAAATGCTTTTGATTGCGCACTAGTCGTAAAGCTGATCTCTTATTCGGACCTAGCGTCTGAGAGCCAGAAGTTATCTGAGGCCCATCAGTACGCCCTTCCCTTTGAACTAGAAGCGGAGAAATTCGGTGGCAAAGCCGTCCTCGAATAAAATTGATTTAGCTGATACGCCTCTCTATTACGCGGATCAGGCAGCCGGGATGCTGCTCGGCGCCAGTGTCTGCCGCTTAACCTTCGGTGTTCAGAACGAAGATAGTGATAGCGAGTACCCGCGTCCCACGGTTACGATTGCGATCCAAACGACCGCACTTATAGAATTGGTTACGGATCTCAAGCATATTTTTGAGAGCGACGCGTTTAAGAGCGACATGGCGAAGCAGCTGGCGAGCGCAGTCGAGCGGATTTCAAGAGGCGTCGATGGCTCCCCCACTGATGCCATTAAAGACATCCTAATTGAAACTGACCCGTCGACGAAGCTAATTGAATCTTCCACTGCAACTGCGAAAGCCCAGCGAAGAAAGCCGGATGCAAAGACGAGCTAGTGTTTGAACCTGTAATCTCGCCTTGGAGAAAAAGGACGCCTGCTGGCGTCCTTTTTTCTTCAAGCACCGGCTTAGAAGTCTGCCTGACTCTGGACCCGAATCAAAGACTTGCATTGAATTGATTTCTGGAAGCTGGGCTGCGGATCCATTGGGGCGCAAGGGAACTGTCCGGAGTTTTCTGGAAGCAAAGCCCTCAAACGCGGGTGTGCTGCCACCCGCTCGCACTGAGCCGCCCCTTCCTCGGATCCGTCGCCCTAGGCTTGGTCTCCGCCGGCGGCCGGATCGGCTCCAGTGCCGCCATCTCCCGCGCGGCGGAAGCCGCAGCCGCCTCGTCTAGGCGATGGGCTTGCTGCTGTTGCTGGCGGGTCGGGGCAAGGCCGGCAGCGGCGCTGTCGACGCGATGGGCGCGCTGTCGTTCAGGCGGTCCACGGCCTCGCGCAGCGGCAGGCCCGGGTAGAGCCGCACCGCACACCGTGCTCAGCCAAGCGCTTATCCTGGCGCACGCTATCAGCTGTCACGAACCGTCCCTGCTCGGCGTCCCTACCTTTGAGTGGACCGACTCCGGCCCACACTTAGAGAAAAAGGACGTTAGAAATGAACCGAGCGAACTGGTTTGTGGTCTCTCCCGAGGGTGCCAAAGCGGTTGGACAGCTCCATCACTTTGTGACCACCGGCACATCGTTGCCCTCAAAATTGATCCACCTGGTGTTCTTGCGCGTTTCTCAACTGAACGGATGCGCGCACTGCATAGACATCCACACACGCGATCTGCTCAAGGAAGGCGTGCCCTTCGACACAATCACACTTCTGCCTGTATGGCACGAAGCCGCGTACCTCTTCTCGGAGCAAGAGCGCGCCGCATTGGCATGGGCTGAGGAAGTGACGCTTGTCAGCGACACCCACGCATCTGACGAGGCGTACCAAGCCGTGGCCGCGGCCTTCAGCGAGAAGGACCTTGTAGATCTCACGCTCACCATCGCGGCAATGAACGCGATCAATCGGCTAGGGGTGAGCTTTAGGCTCAAGCCCCGTGCCAAGCCCGCTACCGAGTAACGGCACCCGCGGGCGCTGGGCATTGACCCAGCGCCTCCTCAGCGCCTCTTTGATCCGACTTTTCCCTCCCTCAACTCAACGTCAGCGCGATCCATCAGTCTGGGCGTTGTCTCCGCCGGCGGCCGTATCAGCGCCAGTGCAGGCATCACTCGGGCGGCCGCAGCCGCAGCCGCCTCGTCCAGGCGCTGGGCCTGCAGCTGCTGTTCGCGGGTCGGGGGTAGGCTGGGCAGCGGCCGCGCCGGTTTGATGGGGGTGTTGTCGGTCAGGCGGACGACCGCCTCTCGCAGCGGCAGGTCCGGAAACAGCCTGGCGGCGCACCAGCGCTCGGCGAAGCGCTTGCCCTGCCGGATGCCGGCAACCGGTGCGTTCTTGGTCTGCCACATCTTCAGGGCGTTCATGTGCAGGCGGTAGCTACCCTCCCGGGTCGGGGTGACGCTGGCCACCTCGCGCCCGTTCCACCACAGCGCCCAGCGCTCACCCATCTGCACCCAACCCGAAGGGATCGGGGCTGTACGGAAGCCTTGATAGCCGAGCGAGGGAAGCATGGCCGGAAGAATACGACCGGCCGTCGCAGATCCTGCGAACGCGGCAGGCACCTGCCTGAACCGTTGAACTGCGGACAGTCGAGTCGACTCGAGCTTGCTCGACTCTGTGCCGGCGCGGCGCTGCTCAGGCGCCACCCAGGCTGAGCGGCCTGTGGCCCCGGGTCCGGCATGACCAGAGTGCACCGGCCTGCCGCCGGCCGCCATCGGGCAACAGCGCGGCACCGGGACGGCATGCCCCTACACGCGCCAGCCACGGGCGGCAGGGTTACCCTCCGGCCATGTGCGGCCGATTCGTCCAGCTCCCTGTTGTCGACTTCGGCCTGCCCGGCCTGGCGGATCTCGCCCCGGGCTTGGCCGAGATCCGGCCGAGCTTCAACCTCGCTCTCACCCAGCGCGCCGCGGTCATCCTCGACCGCGGCGAGGGCCGCCGAGTGACCCGCATGGCCTGGGGCCTCCTGCCCTTTTGGGCGAAGGCCAAGGGCCTGCAGCGCTCCACCATCAATGCCCGCATCGAGACGGTGGCCACCAAGCCCGCCTTCCGGACGGCGTTCAAGAAGCGCCGCTGCGTCATCCCCATGGCCGGGTACTAGGAGTGGTCGGTGAGCCCCGAGGACGGGAAGAAAGATCCGTGGTTCATCCATGCCTCCGGACCGCTGCTGGCGGCCGGCCTGTGGGAAGACACCAGCCCGCTGCTACCCGATGGCAACCTGGGCACCTTCACGATCATCACCGGCGACAGCAGCGGCGTGTCGGCGGACATTCACGACCGCATGCCGGTGTGGCTCCAGGCTGGCCAGATCGATGACTGGATGGCCGCCGGCCCAGACGATGCGATGGCGATGCTGCTGGCCAGCACGCCCCCATCGATGGAGGCGTACCGGGTCAGCCGGGCGGTGAACACGCCGCGCAGCAACTCGCCGGCGTTACTGGATGGAATCGCTTAGGCTCCAGGAACCTTGCTCAGTTCTTGGGACACCACGACCGCAGCCGCACAACCAGCAGAAAGTACTCGGTAGACCACCTTGATCACATCGAGTGACTTACGCGGGGTCGTGTCATAGGCCTTAACGAGATCGATTGCCGCGTCCGCAATTGCGATATAAGCGACCACAAGCGCCAGCAGGATAAGCGTATTGCCGCGAATGGTTCCGGACGTCAGCGAAAGCAAAAAAGCCAATAGCCCACCACCGACCAAAACAGTCGCCGTCGTAGAGGCCCATGCATTAGCGTTTCCAGTGCTCATGTGTATCTCCTTGAAGTTCTCCGATCATGAGTCGACAGCCCTACAAAGTCTGTAGGGTTTTTCCCTACACGACGTTAAGCCGAAACTTGGGAAAGCAGCGCAGCGGCTACAGTTTGCATCTCCGCATTACTCAGATCCCGATCAAACAGGGCAACGTCGAGATACTTCGGCGACAACACTGAAGTGCCTTGGATCCGCATCGCTGGGGTCACGCCCACCGCGTAGGTGATGGAGCCTTCGTCCACCGCCCCGCCTGCGCAGATTTTGCCAATCTTCGTTTCGTTGTTGAAACTGCCGACGATGGCCATCCAGGCATTCCGAACACCGGGCGTCGATGACTGAATGGTCGGGCTGTTGTTGCCATAGAGGTAGGGTGCGTTCTGAGGCGAGCGCATGCCAATACCGGCGTTTGCGCCTGCCGGGTTGGTGGTGGCGAAGAATGGCGAAGTCCCCGAAGGCCAGTTGGCAAAGTTCACCAGGACAGCGACCGCGCGGCTGGCCTTACCTTGTGGAATCGCATCAAGGTAAGCGGTGGTGTCGGTGGAACCGCCGAAATCCATAACCTTTCGGCCACCCAGCTCGGCGAGTGTCACAGCCCCCAAGGTGACGGCGAGATTGTTTCCGTTGATGCTGTCCTTGATGCTGGTGATCGGGCCAAGGGCTCCTTAGGCCTTGGCATGCCACCTCCCGATAGCCCCAGAGATACCCAGGCTCGGCAGCAACAGGCTACCCGGCTGCGGATTGGTGATAACGCCGTTGGCGCGAATGATCGTCGTCATGCAAGACCCCTGATCTGGAGTTCGTTGAGGATGATGGTGGCGGCTGCTTGGCGACCGCTCGGATTGAAGTGCATTCCGTCAAACAGGAGGGATGGCGGGATCAGGCCTTGCGCAATCGCGGCCTCGTCAGCCGCCGTAGGCGAAATGCCAGCGATGGACAACCCTTCCCGGATCATCCGCCCCTGCATATCCACGTACTCCCGAGGGTTTCGCTTCATGGTCGTCAGGTTCAACGCTTCGATTGCCGCATAGCCAGCAGAACCAAAGGGCTCATCACTGGCAGTGGTGACACCACAGATCAGAAACTTGTCTCCAACCTCGCGATATCGACCGGTGATTGCTGCAATCGGCGCTTCAGCTGCGCTCTTCGGCGTGTTGTTGCGGCCGCTGAAGTAGACGTGCACGTAGGAGCCAGTAAAGGTGTCGGCCGGGATGAAGGGGATCGGTGACTTGATCTGCAGTTCGGTCCCTGCCGCCACCCTGTTCAATCGGAGCACGCCGGCCTCGTATACGAGCCGGCATGCAATGCCTTGTACGGTGCCGAGGAACACGCGCTGCGTGCTGCTCATGGTGCCTGGCACATCCCACGTCGCGTCGACCTGCCCGGTGTCTGCGGGGATCTTTCCGCCTGGCACCGTCAGAATCGGAACATACCCGCCGGCGCGAACCGCTTGCTCCGATGCGTCACTTCCTGACCATGCAAAGTTCTGGAATGGCTTATCCAGCATGCGCGACAGGATGTCGGGAATGCTAGAGCCGCCACCCATCGCCGACTGCATCATCGAGTCCCCTTCCCCGACGTAACCGACCTGATTCTCTGGGTTGAGGCCCAGCGCGCGACGCAGCAGGTACAGCGCGAACTTGGTAGGGCCACCATCAGACGTACTTGCTTCAAGCCACGTCCGCAGAGGCGGAGTTGATCCATCGGTGATGCGGACAAGCACCTCGGGATCAGGCAACGTGTCATCAGGCAGCGCCGGCACGCGCTTTCGCAGCAGCTGGAGCGACAGGTCACTGGGACCACCGTCTTCGGTGCGTGCCTGCAGCCAGGTGCTCGAGTCGTTTTCATCGCAGATCGCGACCAGGATCTGATCAACACGAGCAGCATCGATCACGTCCTGGAACTCCGCGCGATCAAGCTTCTGGGAAATGACATCGCCGCTTCGCCACTGGAGCCCGCCGGCCGTCATCACGTAACGACCGCTATTGGGGACCGACTGTCCAGAGGCCGGATCTACATGCGTGCCCGAGTCGCCCGCCACCGCCACCTAGCGGTTCAGCGGGATCTGCCCTGCCCCGGCCGCCGCGCTGGCCGCAGCCCACGTCGGGAACTCGATGGTGCTGCCATCGGCTAAGAACTGCTGAAAATCCGTCTCGATACCGGTCCAGCTCTTTCGCACCACGCCAAGCCGATCCGTCCACGTCTTGGCGGTGCGCCGTGACCGACCAGGACTTCTTCGCGCAGATGCAGATCGGCATCCCGCACATCCCCTCGCCCGCCGGCCTCGCCGCCGTCGACGCTACCGGCGTCATCAAGGGCAACGCCGATATCGCCATCAACCACCCGGACGCCGTCGGCGCAGGAGCGAACAGTGAAATTGATTGAACTGACCGTGCCCACCCTGCAGGGCAGCGAGACACTAACTGCTATCCAAGTCACTGAGCATTTCGCCATCCATGACACGGTCGGCGCGAGGTTCTCGATCTCGATTACCCACATGCCATCGCTGCGTCGTATGGCCATGGTGGAAGGATTGGCCCTGGCAGTCGCGGCGTCCGAGGCATGGCAGAGCATTGGCATCGATTGGTCATTCGCGGAACCGGAGGGAATTGCCGCGATGTCGGACGATCACAGGGCGCAGGCCCGCCTGATCCGTGACTTCGCGGAAGACGGCTTCCTGGGCGCGCTGCGCAATTTCAAGCCGGGAGCAAGCGGCTGATGCACCACCTGGCCCTGCCCTTCTACTGCGCCGTGATCGTCGGCGCCCTGATGGCGCTGCTCGCGCGCGCCATCTACACCGGCGCCGCCTCCTTCGTGTTGGTGGCCCTGGCAGGCATCGCGTACTTCGGCTGGCACGGCTGGAACGACGCACGCCGCGGTTGGCCCGCCTTCCGCGCCGAAATGCAGCGCCGCACCGAGCGCCGCCGGGCAATGCCCGCCGACGACACGCACTGAGCAACCGCCCGGCCGGCGCAACCGGCCTCCTACGCCGGCGGGACTTCCACACAGCCGGCAACCCATCACAGGGAACCGCATGCGCAACCAGCTCGACATTTTCAAGGACGACCCGGTCCGCATGGCCAAGGCCAACCGCGCTGCCGCCGACCAGGCGCTGCGCGACATGCAGTTCACCGAAAGCGAGCGCCAGGAGCGCGCCGCCTACTACACCCGCGAGGCAGAGCGCTGGGAATTCAGCGCCGCCCTCGGCGGCCAGCAGATCAACGGCGCAAAGGAGCCGCGAGCATGAGCAGTTGCAGCAACATCCGGGGCCAATGCAGCTCAGGCGCCCCGCGCCAGGCCTGCAATGTGCTTCTCGATGGCAGCCATGGCGAGTTGCATGGCGTCACCCTTGTTGCGGATCGCGCCGGCGCGCGGCGCGGCCACGGCAGCACCATCAACCATGGCAGCGAACTCAAACACGTCCTCCACTTGGCTGGTGATCGTGACGTGGAAGCGACGCCCGCCGATCACGCCCTGCAGTGTCCGGCGATAGCCCTCTGTCTTCATCTCGGTTCCCCGACCATCAGCGATGGCAAATCTACTTCACGGGAAAGTCTGAAGAAAAGGGCCAACTCTGGCGGCTCAGTACCAGTCGGCACCCATGAGATCGGAGATCAGCGCCTCGGTCTTGGCTGCAGCGTCCTCCCTGGACTCCACGCGAACCTCCAAGCCGATCCGGCTAGGGCCGTACAGCACATGGAAGGCCGTCAACGTTCCCTGTCCAACTCGGCCAATGCCGTCGAGCACCACCCGGACCGTCACGTCGCGGCCCCGAATTTTCAGATCCCAGTCTTCTTGCCTGTGCATCCCACTCCCCTCGCACCTGGTCCATTCCGGTGCGCTTACCCGAAAAGCATACACAGCGCGCGCACCGCGAAGGATTCGACCAATGGCTGACGGCTCCCGCTCCTTCAACTTCCCCCCGCCGCAGCGCTCACGCCTGCGCCCGGGCGAAATCGTGGTCGACCTGTTCGCCGGCGGCGGCGGTGCCAGCGAGGGCCTCAAGCAGGCCCTCGGCATCGATCCCGCCCTGGCCTACAACCACGACGAGCTGGCCATCGGCATGCACGCTGCGAACCACCCGCTCACCCAGCACCACCGCGAGGATATCTGGCACGCTGACCCGCGCGTGGACGTGGCCGGCCGTCCCATCGGCTGGTTCCATGCCTCCCCGGACTGCACCCATTTCAGCCAGGCCAAGGGCGGCCAGCCGCGCAGCCGAAAGACCCGCGCCCTGTCGTGGGTGGTGCTGAAGTGGGTTGGCCAGCTGCTGCGTGCTGATCGCCTGCACGGCACCAACACCGCGCCGCGCATCATCTCCATGGAGAACGTCTGGCAGATCCTCACCTGGGGTCCGCTGGTGGCCAAGCGCTGCAAGGAAACAGGCCGCGTCATCAAGATGGACGGCACCGTTGCAGCGCGCGGCGAGTGCGTGCCGGTCGAGAACCAGCAGCTGGTGCCGGACAAGCGCCACAGCGGACGCACCTGGCAGCAGTTCGTGGCCGCGCTGCGTGCGCTGGGCTATGCCGTCGAATGGCGCAAGCTGGTGGCCAGCGACTACGGCGCCAGCACCAATCGCGAACGCCTGTTCCTGCTCGCGCGCCGCGACGGCGAGGCCATCGTGTGGCCGCAGGCCAGCCACGGCCCGGCGCCGGGCCAGACGCCCCGCGTTACCGCCGCCGACTGCCTGGACTTCTCCATTCCCTGCCCGTCAATCTTCACCCGCAACCGGCCGCTGGCCGACGCCACCATGCGCCGTATCGCCAAGGGCGTCATGCGCCACGTCGTCGAATCGGCGGATCCGTTCATCGTGCCGGTGACGCACCAGGGCGACGACCGCGTCCACGACGTGCGTGATCCCATGCGCACCATCACCGCCGCCAACCGCGGCGAGCTGATGCTGGCCGCGCCTGAGCTGGCCCCCTTCATCGCCGAGCATGCCAACGCCAGCAACCAGCGCACGATGGCCGCCGACGAGCCGCTGCGCACGGTCTGCGCCGGGGTGAAGGGTGGCCACTTCTCCGTGGTAGCGCCGACGCTGGTGCAGACCGGCTACGGAGAGCGCGAGGGCCAGGCTCCGCGTGCGCTCGACCTGCAGCAGCCGCTGGGCACGGTAGTGGCAGGCGGCGTCAAGCACGCCGTCGCAGCGGCGAGCATGGTCACGCTGCGAAACAACATGGTTGGCACCGGTCCCACCGAGCCGCTCGCCACCATCGCCGCGCAGGGCGGGCATCACGCCTTGGCCACCGCCTTCATCGAGCAGGCCAACGGCGGCTGCTGTCGGGGCGCAGGCAATGATGCGCGCGACCCGGTCAGCACCATCACCGCTAGCTGCAGCCAGCAGAGGCTGGTCGCCGCTCATCTGACCGCGATGGCGCAGAACGTTATAGGCAACGACCTCCGCTCCCCGCTGCCAACCATCCTGGCGGGTGCTACCCGTTTCGCCGAAGTCGAATGCACGCTGAGCCCTGAGCAGGAAGCCGGTGCACTGCGGGTAGCGGCCTTCTTGGTGAAATACTACGGCAGCGGCATCGCGGTCGACCTGCACGACCCGGTGGATACCATCACCACCAAGGATCGTCTGGCTCTGGTCACCGTCCATATCCAGGGCGTGCCGCACGTGATCGTGGATATCGGCCTGCGCATGCTCAAGCCGCATGAGCTGTACCGCGCTCAGGGGTTCCCGGCCAACTACATCATCGATCGCACCGCCAACGGCACGCCGCTCAGCACCAGCGCCGCCGTGCGCATGGTCGGCAACAGCGTCAGCCCGCCGCCGCTGCGCGCACTGGCCGAGGCCAATCTGGATCGCGTGCCGACCAAGATGGCGGTGGCCGCATGACCGCTGCAACCTACCCCACCACCCCGGCGGCCGCCGCTGACGCATGCCAGGCATCCTCGCCCGTCGCCGCGGTCGTCACCACCATGCGCCGCCTGGGCGCCGCCGGCGCGCCGATCTCGGCCAACCAGGTCCGCGAGTGGAGCGACACACTGCTGCAGGAGCTGTACTCCCAGCCTCCCGTCCGCTGGGAGTACCGGCACCAAGGCGACTCGCGCCCCGGCTGCTGGATGACCGCGACCCCGGAACACGTCTATCACGCTCGCGTTCGCCGCTGGGTCGTCCGGGCCCTGTGGGAAACCCCGCGCGTCATCCAGCCCGAGCGCGACCACGCGTTCAAGGCTGGCGTGTGCACCAGGTGCGGCGACCCCGAGGACTGGGCCGGCCCCGACTGCAAGCCGATGGTCAAACCCGTGGATCCGCGCACCCGACTCCCCATCGATGCCCGGATGCTGGTCGAGCCCCTGAAATGGCTGCGCGATGCCGGTCCCTACGTCCTGAACCGCTACGACCGGGAGAAGCGCGCCAGGGAAGCCGCATTCCTGCTGGAAAAGATCGAAGCCCACATCCTGGAGTGCCAAAAGCCATGACGCAGAAACACATCAGCCATCCCGAAGGCCTGCCGAACTGCGCCGCCGGCCACCGCGCGCGCCACATCCACGACCTGCGCGGCCCGGCCGCCGGCGGCGGCCACTTCGTTGAGTGCGCATGCAGGGCGACCAGCAAGAGCCAGGATCCCGAAAAGGCTCTGGCCGAGTGGCGGCGCATCAACCGGCCAGCCCGCAGCGCGCGCCCTGCGCCCGCGCCGGAAGTCGCCGACAACGTGGTGCAGTTCAACCTCAGCCTGGCCGAGCAGCCCGTCGGCAGGAGGAAGGCAGCGGGAGGCGCCCATGGGAGCCGCTGAAAAGCTGGACCTCTCCGGCAAAGACTGGCTCACCGTCGAGGAAGCCGCCCACTACTGCGGCGTCTCCAACAGCCAGTTCAGAAAGAACGCCATGGCTATGGGCTCACGCCCCGCCGCTTCATGGGAAAGCAGTTGTACGAAAAGGCGGCGCTCTATGCCGCGATTGAGGATGCAGAGGAATGGCAAAGGTTCGACTCTACTGGCGCGGCAGCAATGCCTACTTCGACTGGTCGGAAGGCGGCGAGCGCTTTCGCAGGTCCATTGGGGAACCTGACGCCCGTGAGGCGGAGAGAATACGTGCCGCGAAAGAAGCAGAACTGACCCATGGGGTCCGGATCTTGGCGCGCTTGCCCAAGGTCCGCGATTACCTGGAGTGGTATCTGGACTGGTACGAGGCCGAACACCCGACCACGATCTCGAAGGCCAAGAGCGAGGTGAAGCTTTTCATCGAGCGCTTCGGTCACCGGCCGATCGACAGCATCCGAGCGGTCGAGGTGGAGCAGTACAAGCGCGTGAGGCTGCTGGACGACAAGGCGGCTAAGGAAACTGTGGGGAAGGAGATTCGACGGCTGAAGGCGGCGTTCAACCGCGGCGTCGAATGGAAAGAGCTGGACGTGAACCCGCTGGCCTCTGTTAAGGCGCCTCGCGGCGTGCGGAGCGTGGCCGTCAAGTTCTATGATCGGGCGGCAATGCGCCGGCTGTATCGGGCGAACCCTGGGCGGGCGCCGCTGTGGCTGTTCATGGCCCACACCGGGCTACGGCGGGGCGAAATCATCGGCTTGGAGAAAAGCTCTGTCGTGGCTGGCCGCCTTCTGGTGGAGAGCGACCCGGACGAGAGCGGCGAAGGCAGGACGAAGTCCGGGAAGTGGCGGGAAGTACCGCTCAATCGTTACGCCAGGTGGGCATTACGCCACTTACCTGACCCGCTGGTTACAGTGCACAAGGACACTGTCTCGGACTGGTTCAAGAAAGATTCGGAGCTCGCCGGTGTCGGCGGGCATCTACATCGGCTTCGACATACTTTTTGCGCGCACCTAGTGATGGCAGCTGTGCCACTGCGGCGTGTCCAGCTGCTTGCTGGACACGCCGACTACGCCACGACCGAGAAGTACTACGCCCATCTGACACCCGAGGGGGACCACGGGGCGGTTAAAAGATTGCGCTACTAACTCCCCACTGTCGCAACAACACGTCCGCTCTCGTCCTCAACCCATGCTCTATCGCCGGCCAAGCGGCCCCGCAAACTAACGTCTTTAGTGAGCGGCGAGTTTGCCTTCTTGTACGCATCGATTGCGAACGGTTCAAACCCTCTGGCGTATCGCTGCAGCGCCATTGCTTCTCGCAACGCAGTAAACGATCCGCCATCAGCAGTCTGCCCGCCTCCCGGTGGGAAGTACAACACTCCAGGGCGGGGTGAGAACGCAGCGTTGACCCGATTCTTCCTCATCAACCGGAGATGCTCGTTCGTCGGCACATCGCCTGCTAGCGTCATCCCCTGTATGCGATGTGCCGCGATGAGCTCAGGCCAGTTATCGTGAACGATCCCGATTATCTCCTGTTCCGACCAGTCTCCATGCCCCCAGAAGCCTATGCAATACACCGCGTCTGAGTTGACTATTGCGAACAGGAGCGGATCAGTACGCTCAACGAAACCGTCGCTTTCAACGACCTGATGAAGATGGAAGTGCTGGATGCCCCAAGAGATCAGCATTGCATCCTTATACGTACCGTCCCGAGTCAGCCGACTCTGGTACTTCCGCAAGCTCGACCCTTCATTCGATGCGACCACAAAGTCGGCCAGGGCCGCTTCTTTGTCCTTGGGACATTCAAATTGAGTAGCATACTTCACCTCCCTCCTGCCAGGCTGGACAATTCTCTGCACCAGCATGCGGTACTGGACGGCAAGCGAAGTCAAATCCGCCGATTCCAGCGGATCCACGCCCAAGGCTCTGATCATGTCCTTGAGGTCGGATGACCAGTCCCGAACCAGGTCTAGATGGACATTGAACCCTTCTTCCTGCATTGGCTCCCCCTGTGCCATGTGTGCCACATAGCGGCCCAGATGAACCGCTTCATGGCAAATTCAAAGGTCATCTACCGACCTAAGTCCTTGATTATGGTGACCCCGGCCCGATTCGAACGGGCGACCTTCCCCTTAGGAGGGGGACGCTCTATCCAGCTGAGCTACGGGGCCATTGGCAGCTGGGAAGGATACCGCGTCTGGCTGAATGGACCAAGCGGGAGAGGCAATGGAACGGAGCGGGTGTCGCTATCATCTCCTGCCCCGCCCCATTCCAAATAAGATGCCGGACGTCTGGAAACTGCTATCGAGCCTGGGTGACAGCCGCTGGCTGCTGCCCATGACCGCCATCCTGCTGATCAGCCTTCCCCGATCGGCATTCAAGTGGCGTGCACTGGCGGCCATCGCCTTCACGGCCGCGCTGACGCTCGCAAGCAAGCTCGCCTACATGGGCTGGGGCTTGGGCATCGCGGGCATCGATTTCACAGGCTTTTCCGGGCATGCCGCGATGTCGAGCGCCATCTATCCGGTGGCGGGGACCCTGCTAACCGGGACCACAAGGCCAGCGAGAATTGCGGGCTTTGCAGCAGGGGCAATCCTCGCCCTGCTGATTGGGTGGTCCCGCATTCCATTGCACGCCCACAGCCTCTCCGAAGTAGTCGCCGGGCTGGTACTCGGCATTGCCGCTGCGGCATGGACTGTTCGAGCCAAGGAGCTACCGGAAAGACCGAGCCATTGGATCCTGACGGCAGCCTTGGTTGCGGGGCTCGCACTGCCGATTGCAGCGCCCCATCTCCGAACCCACGAGGTCGTGGTCGAACTCGCAAAGTGGCTTTCCGGCCGCTCTGAAGTCATGCAACGTCACAGTTCGTAACGCAGGCATTCATATTTCTTGACACAACACCCTCCAATTAGCGAGGATGGCTGCGGAAATTTCCCTCACGGAGTAGGAGACCCCGTAGATGAAGAAGATGATTGCCGCTCTGGCCCTGCTGGGTCTGTCCTCCCCGGTGTTCGCTCAGGAAGCCCCGGCTGCCGAGCCGGCCTCTGAAGTCGCTGGTGCTGAAGGCGCCGGCGCTGCCGCCACTGGCACCCTGACCACGGTTGCGACCGTTGGCCTGGGTGTTGCTGCAGCTGCCGTGCTCTACAGCGTTGGCGCTGACAGCAGCAAGGACGATGCGGGTAACAACAATGGCGGTGGCACCACCCCGCCGCCGACCGGCACGACCGGCACGACCGGCACGACGGGTACCACCGGCACCAACTGATCGGTTGACCGACGTTGTACCCCCGCCCCCGCCGGGCGTCAGTTCGGCGGGGGTTTTTTCATGCCCGTCAGGGCCAGGAAGAATTTTCGATGGACTGCAAGCGTCTCGTTGCCACGATGGCAATCGCTCTTACCCTGACCGGCTGCGTGTGGGCCCCAGGCCAGCACATGCGCTCAAGTGTACTGGCGCGCGACGACCAGCCTGTCGGTAATGATCAGATTGAGCTGATTCCCATCACGCCGAAGCTGATCGCAATGGATCGTGCGTCGAACAATGCGCCAGGCTTGCCGGCTGCATTGACGCAGTTCCAGCCGGGCCCGTACCGAATCGGCGCGGGTGACGTGCTCTACATCACTGTATGGGATCACCCGGAACTGACCGTTCCTGCCGGCCCGCAGCAGCAGCTCAATGCCGCCGGTCGGCCGGTGCAGGCCGACGGGTCCCTGTTTTACCCATATATCGGCAAGGTCACTGCGGCAGGCAAGACCCCCGGCGAACTTCGCGAAGAGCTGACTTCCAAGCTCGCGCGCTACATTGAGGCGCCACAGGTCGATGTCTCGCTGCTGACGTATGCGAGTCAGCGCGTGTGGGTTACCGGCGCCTCGCGTCAGCCCGCTACCGTGGCTCTCACGGTCGTTCCCTTGACGCTGGGCGACGCCATCAGCCAGGCCGGCCTGGACCCGACCCAGGCGGACCTATCGGGCGTACGCCTGACGCGTGATGGCACGACCTACACCATCGACCTGGACCGTCTGGGCCGTAACGGTGGTGGGGACACCAACGTGTTCCTGGCTGCCGGCGACCATATCTACGTGCCTTACCTGGATCGCAAGGAAGTGTTCGTGGTCGGCGAGGTCAATCAGCCCGGCGCGCTGAACTTCAAAACCGGCGACATCTCGCTGAGCCAAGCACTTGGCCGGGCCCGCGGCCTGCTCCAAACCACCTCCAACGGCAATGCCGTGTATGTGATCCGTGGCTCCAATGATCTGCAGAACACGCCTTCTCAGGTGTTCCACTTGGAAGCGCGCTCGCCCGCCGCATTCGCCGTGGCAAGCCAGTTCAATTTGCAGCCTGGCGATGTCGTCTTCGTCGGTGCCGCAGGTGTCACGCGCTGGAGCCGTTTCGTGAATCAGTTGCTGCCGTTCACCGCCATCATCAACAACGCTGCCAGCGTCAAGAACGATCTGGACAACTGACGAGGTTCACCATGCGCAGGAGCGCTTTGGCCAATCTCACGCGCCATGCTGCAGGTCGGCTACCGTTGGTGCTCGCCGTGCTGACCACGCTGACGATGGCGGGCTGCGGCGTGGTTGGTCGCACCAGTGTCAAGACGGTGCAATTGGCCATCCAGGGCAAGCCCGACGTGCAGCCAACTGCAGCTCAGGTTGCAGCCAAACCTTATCCGCAGATCAAGGTCACCGGCCCGTCCGGCGGCGCCGTGCTCGTACTAGGTAACGTGGACGGTGAACGGCGCGCGTGGTACAGCGCAGATCGAAGCATTGTCTACCTGACCGATGGCCTGGTTGTTGGCACCCACCGCGGCCAGCCGCAGCTGCAGGGAATGCGTATTGAAGGAGAGTCGCCCTTCCGGGCACTCCACCAGATTGCGGACGGCACAACGGTTCGCCGGCGCTACGACGTGATGCCCGGCTACCGCTTCGGTATGGAAGTCACGGGCACGCTGAACACGCTCGGTCGTGAGAGCGTGGAAATTCTTGGCCAGTCGCGCGAGTTGCTGCACGTCCGTGAGCGACTGCGTGGCAGCGGCTGGAGCAGCAACAACGACTACTGGGTTGACCCTTCCAATGGCTTCATCTGGAAAAGCGTGCAGGCCATAGCACCTGGCACCAGCCTGGAAATCATCCAACTCAAGCCCTATTCGCAGGACCTGAAAGCCCAATGATGCTGCGATTGACAACACTCATGCTTGGCATGGGCATGGGTTGCTGCGCCAGTGCTGCCGCTCCGATCCAGGTTGAAGTCACTGGTCATGTCCACACCAGCGGCAGCCAGTCGATCCCGACCGGAAGTCGCCTGAGCGTCGCAGTACTGGCGGCCTCGCCTACCGATGATGCGTACCTGTTGGGCGCAGCCTTGCTGCGCCATAGCGCCATGGAGTCGCAAACGCGCCTGAAGGCGGGACTTCTGTTCGACCTGGAGACACTTGCCTCGCAACCTGGATCACCGGATCTTGCCGAGGTCGCGCGTGCAATGGCCGATAGGCTCGCCAATCTGCCAGTGACCGGTCGCGAGCCACAACTGCTTGACCCACGCGGACTGGAAGCAAGCCGGGAGCAGGACCGTCCTGCCGAAGCAGGAGACCGGCTGATCTACCCTGCCCGCCCCGCTACAATACGGGTGACCGGCGCAGTGACTCACCCCTGCACGCTTCCTCACAGTTTCAGCCAAGACGCGCGCGTCTACCGGAAGGCCTGCGGCGTGTTGCGCGTCGCCAGCCCAGACAATCTGTACGTTATCCAACCGGATGGCCACATCCAGAAGGCAGGCATCGCCCTCTGGAACCTCGGAGAACCCGTGCACCTGGCGCCGGGCGCCGTCGTGTTCGTTCCGCTGAACGATAACAAGATCAAGTCCATTACCCCAGACATCAATGAGGAGGCTGCGCGCTTCCTTGCAACCCAGGTGCTGGATGCGTCGGGAGCCCCTCTCTAATGCACCACCGTTTGCCACCGCTGACGCCAATTCGTGTCGGCATCGCGCTGCTCAGCCTCAGCATCAGCGCCGCGCTTCAGGCACAGACCGCGCCCGCACCGACCGCCAGTGACTGGGGCGGAATCGGCCTGCTGCAGACACCTACTGCGCGCATGGCGGACGAAGGTGAGATCGCCTTTACTGCCAGTCATACCTCGCCCTACAGCCGCTACAACGTCGTGATGCAGCCGCTGCCTTGGTTTGAAGGCGCGTTCCGCTATGTCTCTGTGGCAAATCGCCGTTATGGCCCTGAGTGGCTTAGCGGCAACCAGAACTACAAAGACAAGTCGATCGACGTCAAGCTTCGCCTGTGGCAGGAGAGCCGGTGGATTCCGGAGGTCTCGGCAGGATTCAGGGACCTCGGCGGCACTGGACTCTTTTCCAGCGAGTACCTGGTTGCCAGTAAGCGCTTCGGCGCATTAGACGCGAGCCTCGGCCTGGCTACGGGTTACATCGGCAACCGCGGCGATTTCAGAAACCCACTGGCATCGCTGGACGACAGATTCAAGGTTCGACCGCGCGCACAAGGCACGGGCAATCTAAACAGTGATGGCATGTTCCGGGGACCGGTGGGCGTTTTCGGCGGCGTAAGTTACCAGACCCCTTGGGAGCCCTTGCAGCTAAAGCTTGAGTACGATGGCAATGACTACAAGCGTGAACCCCAGAACAACAATCAGCGCCAGCGCACCCCGTTCAACTTTGGCGCCAGTTACGCCCTGAACTCCAATGTGCAGTTCCATGCTGCATGGGAGCGCGGGGACGCACTGATGCTGGCAATCACCCTGCGCGGTAATATTGCGCAGGCGAGCGCAACGCCAAAGCTGCTCGACCCCGCTCCTGCTCCCACGCTTCGGGAATCACAGGGCACCAAGCAAAACACATCGCTGGATGCTGTTGATTGGCCGACGCTGGCCGCAGAACTTGAAGATAACGCAGGGTTGCGCGTGTCCCGCATCACCCAGCGTGGGCAGGAGGTCATCGTTACCGGCGAGCAGCGGCGGTTCTTCTACCCTGCACAAGGACTGGGACGTTCTGGCCGCCTACTAGATGCAACCCTGCCGGACGACATCACTTGGTTCACGGTACAGAACACTCGTTTGGGGGCGCCGATCGTCGAGACCAGCCTTGAGCGTAAGGCATTTGCGGACTACGCCGACCACCGCATCGAGCTGAGCCAACTGGCCGGTCACATCGAAATGGCGACCCCGGCACAGCAACGGCGCACAACGCTTTACGATGCACCCATAAAGCGGTTCGACGGCGGCTTCAATATCGGGTACCAACAGTCGGTTGGCGGCCCTGATGGCTTCATCCTGTTCCAGGTTGCAGGCACTTACTCCGGCAACCTGCACTTCACCCGCAACACGTGGCTTACTGGCACGCTCAGCTACAACGCCTATAACAATTACGACCGCTTCAGGTATGACGCTCCGAGCAGATTGCCTCGCGTGCGAACGAACATCCGCAGGTATCTCACCACAGAAGACCTGACCCTCCCGAACCTGCAGTTCACCACCGTGCACCAACTGGGAAATGACCTGTACGGCTCGGCCTACGCCGGCCTGTTCGAGTCGATGTATGGAGGCCTTGGTGGCGAGCTCCTGTATCGGCCGCTCAATGAGCGCTGGGCAATCGGCGCAGAACTCAACTGGGTAAAGCAGCGCGATTTCGACCAGCGCTTCAGTTTCCGCGACTACAGCGTCGCCACCGGGCATGCAAGCCTTTACTACCAGTGGGGAACCGAGCGGAAGATCGTCAGCGTTGTCAGCGCCGGACGCTATCTCGCCAAGGATTGGGGCGCGACCCTCTCGGTCTCGCGGGCCTTCAACAACGGGGCATCTATTGGCGCCTACGCCACGAAGACGGACGTTTCGTCGGCAGACTTTGGCGAAGGCAGTTTCGACAAGGGCATTTTCGTCTCGATACCGTTTGACTTCATGCTTCCGCGATCGACGCGAGCCCGTGCGAACTTCGCATGGACGCCACTCTATCGCGATGGCGGCGCGCGATTGTCGCGTAGCTACGGCCTCTATCAGATGACGTCCGAGCGTGACCCGGACTTCTTCTACAGAAATTTGGACCGTGTCACCGACTAGAGGAGGAGGGGCCGCCCCTCCCCCTTTCAGGCCCACTCTGAAGGACACTCGCTTTTCCAATCAGCGAACGCGGAGTCCAGATCGTACCTGTATTGGTACCCGGAAGACTCCAGGTAACCAGGTAGCACATTATTAGACCGAACGAGCTTTCGAATCCGTACAGGACTGAACGGGTGAGAGATCCGCAGCGGCCGAGCAACGAGCTCGATCAGGTAGGACGCAGCAAGCAGGAGTCCATAAGGCATATTTGGAACAATTGCTTTCACACGACCGACTCGCTTAACAGACTCTACGTAGTCTGAAATTGATGGACCGGGATTCATAGACGCATTGAAGAGCTCCACCCCAATCCCATGATCGAGCTGCCTACGCCGGACCCATAGAATAGAGTTGCAAAGCTCCTTCACGTAGATGCCAGCCTTTCGCGTATTCCTATTCCCCATGTACAGGAAATAGCCACGACTGACGGCTTTAACCAATCTACTGACATTTCCGCCCTCACCCGGGCCAAAAACAACACCAGGCCTAACAATTGTTAGCCTCCGCGCGGCCGGAGCTAAAGCCTGCCAAGTGCGGTGAATCTCCTCCGCAATCAACTTTGAGCTGCCATAAGCAGTCACAGGAACGGTCAACGTTTCTTCGGTCTTCTCCGCCTCACTTATCCCATAAGGCGAGATCGACGAGGTGAACACAATGCTGTCGCACCCTACTCGATCAGCCCACGCGCAGACATTACGTGCGCCATGAATATTCGTCTCGAAGTACTCAGAATCCTCGTGACCAGGCTCCCGATGAACAGCCGCAAAATTTGCAACTAGCGAGACGCTCTCCAGTGGACGCCATTCGATTGAGTTCCGAACATCCACCGAAACAAACTGAAGCGCCGATCCATGGACACCTGCCAACCGCACCCTAAACGGATGAGGCTTGTCGTCCACGCGCTCAAGATCCGCCAGGTAAACTTTAGTATATCCCTGCTCACGAATCAGCATGTCAGCGAACCACACGCCTATAAATCCTGACCCGCCGAATATCACCGCTACGCCACTCATTTCACCACCCATTTAAATCCAGCCCAAAAGCGCAGAAACCGCTAGAACTCCGCGATCCGTGAATCGGCGCCTGCCACGAGCAAAAAGTATCCTTGCAAGCCAAATTCTCCGAACGACGGTCGCAGGACTCTCATATACTTTCAACAAATCGGACGGCACAGAATTCAAGCCAACCCGCTTCACAATCTCAATAATTGATGCAACCTGCGACCGATACCACCCGTCGCGAATCTTTACGATTCTTGACATCACACCACCGAAAGACGCTCTGGCACCTGTGTCGTTGCTCTGGTGCTGCCGATACATCATCGACGAGGAAGGATCGAATGCCCACTTCTTTCCGAGAGCTCGAGACATCGAGTAAATGAACCAGTCGTGATAGTGCAGCCCTGAAACAGCGTCAGAATGTTCTTCCACAATATCGGCCAGGCGCATCGCGAAATCGCGATCGATCACGAACGTACAGCCTTGACCGGCACCCTCAAAAAGAAAATCCATATCGGTCTCTACAGCATTCTGAACAAGAGCCTTAGAGGTACCATCTGGCCAGACTGCACGGACGGCAGACGAGTATCCAACCGCCCCCTCGGACCGTAACGCATCGATAGCACGGGACAGCTTCGTGGCGTCCCATACATCATCCTGATCACAGAAGGAGAGAAAATCGAAGGACTCGCCCCGAACATCTTGAATCGCCTTCAGGAAGTTCTGACCTGCGCCGCCGCTTTCAGTTCGTCTATTGCAGACCTTAACGCGCGGATCGATCGAACCAACTGAGGCCTCAGCCGCAAGACAGGATGCCGGGCAATCGTCAAAAACGATCAATCTTACTTCAACACCTTCTTGCGCCAACACAGACCTCACCTGCTCTTCGATCCACTCAGCACCTTTAAAGTAGGCGAGGACGACCAGAACACGCGCCATTGATCCATTCACTTTAGACACCGTTATCCACCCTCAGCCGAAGCGCAGCTTCAATCTAGGCCTCATAAATACAAGCCAAGCCAGCGGAATCTGCGCCAGGACATTCAAGTTGAAGAATCCATTACCAAAGACCATCAAAAGGGTAATCTGCATGATGATCGAGTAGACGACGACCTTGGAAACTCTGGCACTGGTAAACACCATAACCCAAGCCGCAACCACTCCGTGAAGGGCCGAGAACATAGCAACACCAGGCTTGGACAGGGACATAAATATGTTTATATAACCCGTTGCCACGTTGAACGCCCCACTGACCTGGTAAGGAAATGAGAATGCATCTTCCACATCAATGCAACCGAATGCACCGCGAATTACACGCGGCCACAAGGAACATGTGAATGAAGCATCGCCAGAGAATTCCGATATGACATGGGTGGCATTGGTGAAGTTCAATATCGGGGTCACCAGATACATATATATCCACATGAACCCACTTGGAAGCCAATCAGGATAGTGAAAGACCGGGTTAGATAAAGAAAGAAAAAGCTCCCTGCCTGTACGCACATCTCCAATCCATCCGAATAGGCAGATGACAGCGAGCCCGGAGAGAATAATGACCAGCATTCTCCCAAAAGATGGAAACCCTCTGGCTGCAATCCATATGAAAAGCATCTGCAGGGCCGATACTACAATCATCTTGCGCGTAACGAGCAGCGCGAATACACCGAGGCACATGAGCGAAAGTACCAGATAACGCCGGCCCGCCCCAAGAAGAAAGCAGTAAAAAGCCGCGGTTGCAAGCAGTGACCCGAGCGCCAACACCAACCCGTGAACAGATGATATTCCAAAAGAAAAGTGCGATATCTGGGCACCACGCATCATGGAGAGCAAGGGCACGTATCCTGCCACCGCCACTTCAATCAATGTTAATCCAAAGAAAATAAAACACATCACGTTTACACGTGCCGCCCAAGCCTCCACCTGCGAATGTTCACCAACCTGAACAATTCGCGCCCCCCCACCATACAGACTGCGCATAGCTCGAAATACCGCAGAACTGGCAAGATAGAATGCGAAAAAAGGGAAGACGAAGATAGCAAGCGCTAACAATACCTCCGAAGTACCGTAAAACTGCAACTCCGATAGGCGAAGACTGTAGAGCAGCGCGACAAGCAACCAAGAGAGGAGAAACACTGTCAATGGCGACATCAGGTGAAGACGCCTTTGACTTTGTAGACGGTCAGCGGACACGTGAAAGCAACCCCTTTCTAACGTGGTTGAGCCACTTTACAGCGGAGATCGGGATCAGCGTACTGAATGAGAGGAGGAATTTCTCCACTGCAGAAAGACTTGTGGATCGAATAAAGTCCCGGCCGGCCGCGGAATGTCCGCATATATTCATAGCATTTACAATCTTCACTATCATTCTGCGGTAGTTCGCATGACTGACAATACCAGGGGAATAGTGCCTCTCAAAAATCCTCTTCAGAGCGGTAACTCTGGCCGCATCGTTCTTTGAAATGGAGTCAGGCAACTCAATGGAGTCCAGCAAGACTTCATCAATGCCGATTAGCTCGAATTTCTGTGACGCACGGAGAAAGAACTCCCAGTCTTGAAACCTTGGGATAGATGGATCGAAACCACCAATGTCACGAGCAACCTCGCTTCTCACGACAGCGGAAGGCGTATCAATGAAGTTGTCAACAAGAAGATTCATGAAAACATTCTCACTATGAATCTTCCGCGGAAACACCTCAATCTCCCGTCCATCAGGATCGACCTTCCGAACAAGAGAGTACACGCCATCAACTCTACAGCTCGTGGACTCGAGGACCTTGAGCTGCCGCTGTATCTTATCCGGCGCCCAAATCGTATCGCTATCTAGAAATGCGATGAATTCGCCACTAGCCGCCGCGATGCCCACATTCCGCGCGCCACCGCCACCCTGCTTGCTTTCACATCGGAGGTACTTGACAACCCCAGGGTCGTACGCAGAAACAACCTCAGCAGTATGATCCGTAGAAAGATCATCCACTACAATAATTTCATGAGCGACCCCCCTGCAGGACACCAATGCACTATCGATAGATCGCCCGAGATAGTTGGCACGATTGAATGTTGGAACGACGACGCTAACCAGTACCTCATTCACTCTTCATGTCCTCGCAAATGGGCCGAGCGCGAGCCGCGATGGCCCGCGGATGGATTCCGCGCATGTATCCTTTTGCCATTGTGAAGACCGACACGCTACCACCTCCAACTGGCCCACGAAGAAGAACACCCAGCAGCGGCTTGATGAGTCGCAGTTCGAAGTAGTAGCGCAAAGTAATTCCAAAATCCCAGCCGCGCTCTCTTCGACGAAATTCATTCCGGCTAGCTCCAGGATCCAATCGAGAAAGCTCGTGCTCAATGTTACCGATGCACTGCACTTCAATCGCTCTAGACCGAGCCAGTCGCTCTACTCGCATGCAAAAGCTCGTGTCTACTCCGTAAAGCGCGTATCTATCATCAAAAACTTGCCCGAACGATTCGCGAACTCTATTCATCAACGCTCTTGACGGTGCCAGTCCTGACCCGATTGCAAAGAATCCACAAGGCCTAATAATTTGATGTCGTCCCGCGGCCATGAACTTGCCAAGCCTGACTGGACCATGCTGGACACCGGATACCGCGATCTGCGGAACGATGAGGTCCACGCAGTTATTACTGCAAACAGAGACTATAAAGCGCTCATCTGGCTCGGAATCGTCATCCAGGATGCATAGCCTCTGACACGGAACAAGCTCAAGAACGCTGTTGTACACTGCCGCCAGCGGCGTGTTGTTCAGATCCTCCAAAACCTCAATACTGATCGGCTCCGGAAACTCCTTTCGGAGAGATTCAACGCTGGCGTTAGAGAAACTCACAGGTCCGTTATTCCACACCACAATCTTGACGCGAGCGCGGACTAGCAGGTGCGACTGCCGATGAAGAGAGGCGATCGTTTTACAGTCAGGCGCAGACTTTCCGTAGAGAACTATACAAATGCATAGATCGTAATCACCGGATATCCGTGCAGTCTGGGAAGGCGCCCTCCCAGCTTCGTTTGCGCACTGCATTAACTCAAACTCCTAGCAGGCTTTCCTTTCCGCCGAACTGCGTTTACGGCATCTCCGACAAATTTGCGATCTATCAAAGCTGCAAAGAGGCCGTAAAAACTTGACCCTACACTTACAGCAATCAAAAGATCAACCAAGCTCATACTTTTATCCTGAAGACTCGTCGACCATAAAAACTGGACGACACACGCCATAAGCGATGCGCCAACCATTGGCCGCCAGACCGCTCCCATGAGCGGCCTGACGGTGGCGCCGAGAGCACCTAAACAGGCACCCAGGACCGGAATGGAATTAACGACATTCGCCGCGAGGTAGCAGGCAGCCATCGTAAGAATTCCATAACGAACCCCGACAACGAATGCACCGACTTGTAGAACTGCACCCAAGACACCGAGCTTGAACAGCAGTCCTGTTCTCCCCGTAGCCATGAACACCACTCCCGTAGTACTGAGAATGGCCTGGAGAAATCCTGTAGGCGCAAGCCACGCCAGAATATCGCTGGCCAACGCCCACTCAGCACCGAACACAAGCCGCACGAATGGCTCTCGAAGTATAAAAATGCCCGCCATTAGCGGCGCGACAATGAATGAAACGACTCGGACAGAACCGAAGTATGCCAGCCGCATACCCTCTGGATCACTCTGAAGGCGAGACATCGCCGGGAACAGGGATCTCGAGACAGCAACTGTCAGACTTTGTAGAGGGAACAACATTATCCGGTAGGAAAGCGAGTAAGCACCCAACACAGAAGTTGAAAGCACTCGCCCAACGATTACGGAATCAGCGTTCCTGGAGAAATAGTTGACGAAGTTGAAGCCAATAACGCCCCGACTGTATTCAAGCATCGTCGTGAAGTGAAGCCCACTCCATCGTCGCGGAGAAGATGGCCGCCATGCGCTGACTCTCCAGAGCATCCCACTGGAAACAACAGCGCCAACGCCTGTCTGAAGCACGACACTGTAGACGCCTGCACCAAGGGCGGCGGCCACCAAGGCAACCGCCACACCAGTCACCGCCGCAAGAATCTCGATCCTCGCCACGACGTCGAAACGCTGAGAGCGCTCCAGCAGCGCTTGATGCACTGCGGATGCACTCAGCACAGGGAAAGCGATGGAGAGCAAAGCCAACGCCGGGGCAAGTCCGCAGGCACCGAACAGATTCTCCGCTAGAGGCGAACCTACCGCTATTGCGAACATCAAGAACAGCCCGAATCCAATGTTCAGCCAAAAAGCGGTACTGACCATTGATGGGTCGAGCGTCTCTGATTGAATGATCGCCGCAGACGAACCAAGGTCCTTGAACAGGATTGCAAATGCCGACACTACTGAAACCAGCGCAACCAAGCCGTACTCAGTCGGTCCCATTAGCCTTGCAAGAACAAATATGCTCACCACTTGGGCGACAACGCGCACGAACTGAGATGCCGCGACCCACGCAGCACCGGTTGCCAGCCCCGTCACTTCCTGCACTCCAGACGATCTAGCCAGACTGGCGATGCACTCACCCTGCAAGTAGTCATCTGGCCAGACTCAATTCAAGCCTAAAAATGCCCATTCCAGGCGGCTTCGTGCAGGAGAGGCTTAGGCATCATGCGATTTGTACTCATAGTAGCCATAGCTGTAGTACCCGGTGGCACGACGCTGGACGGCATTGAAGATCGCACCTCGGATACGAACACCATTCTGTTCAAAGCGCCGCTTCGCGAGCGCCAACTCTTTCGCCTGATTCAAGCCGAAACGCGCGACCATGAGGCACGTTCCCGCGTGCTGGGCAATGATCGCAGCGTCAGTGACGGCAAGAATGGGTGGGGTATCAACTATGACCAGGTCATAGTTCGGCGAAACCTGCTCAAGGAGCTGCGTAAAGTTTGAGTGCATCAGCAACTCGGAGGGATTCGGCGGAACATCGCCTCTGGCAATGAAGCTCAGATTGTCGACTCCCGGCATGGAACGTACGACCTGCGACAGGTCCGCCTTGCCGACCAGAAGGTCGGAAAGCCCCGGAGTCTGAACCTCCCCTAGCGCCTTGTGCAGCGTTCCCTTGCGCATGTCGGCATCAATAATAAGAACCCGCTGACCGGCCTGTGCGATCACTGCCGCGAGATTCGAAGAAACGAAGGTTTTACCCGCGTTGGGACTTGCGCCCGAGATCAGAACGACATTGTTCTTCGCTTCCAAACGAGCGAAATGCAGGCTGGTACGCAGGCTGCGAACAGCCTCCACAGCCAAATCGGCAGGATCCTTGACTGCCAGCAAATGGAGCTTGCCATCGGCCCTGAACTTGCCCCGCACAGAGTCGCTTTGCTGCTGCACACTCACTGGGATAGAGGCATAGACCGGCAGCCCAAGTTCCTCGATTTGAGCAGGATCCTCCACACCCCGATTCAGCACCTGCTTCAGCAGCACGAGAGCTACGGAGAGAAAGACACCCAAAGCGAGTCCAACAAGTGCAATCATCGACTTGCGAGGCTTAACTGGCGTCGTCGCGTCCACTTCGGCGACATCGACAATTCGAACGTTGCCCACAGTACCTGCACGCGCAACGTCCAGCTGCTGCGCCTGATTCAGCATGCCGGTGTACATTTCATTGCTTACCTGCAGGTCGCGCGTCAGACGCAGAAGCTCCTGCTGGGCCTCGGGCAGTTGCTTGACCTGCCCTTGGAACCCGTTCTTACGGCCTTCCAGTTCACCAATCTGACGCATCAGCGCCTGATATGCAGGATGATCTCGAGTGAACTTGCGATCCATCTCCGCCTGCTGAAGACGCAACTGCTGGATACTGGTCTCAACCGCAACCTCCTGATCCAGCAACCCCTTGGTCTGCAACGTCAAGTCGACGGAGTTCGCCTTAGTCTGATAGGCGCTCAAGGCCTTCTGGGCCGCATCGACCTGATTGCGCACATTAGGCAGCTGTTCTTTCACAAAGGAAAGCTGGGCTGATGCTTCCGCGGAGTTCCTCTCTACGTTCTGACGCACATATGCCTGCGCCACTTGCTGAAGCAACTCCTGCGCCAACTGAGGGTTCGAATTTTCATAAGTCAACGTCAGGATGCCCGAGTCTTTACCCGACTCGCTTACGCCGATCTTCTTCTGCAACTCATTGACCACAGTGAGATGGCGCTGACGCGTCACCTCAAATCGCATACCTGGATGCGCTCGCATTTCGGCAACTTGAATTACAAGACCATTTTTACTTGCGACGGCGCCTACGCTGCCCCTCACCAGAAGATCACCTGAGTCATCAAACAACTCATAGCTTCCATTGTCACCCGCGACAAGGGTGAGAGGCTCGGCCATGAGGTGGCGTGGAACTTCTAGCTGGAAAACCTCAAGCCTCTCCCCGCCCCAACCAAACCTAGACATTCCAAATCGCAGGTCCGCCAACTTTTCGGGTTCCGCACGCTCGGACTTCCGGGCAAAGTAACCACCGATCAGCGGAAAACGATTAGGCTCCACCTCAACATCAAGCTTCATGGCATCAACGGCGCTGCCCACTACCGCACGTGAAGTAATGAGTGCAATTTCGGTGGTCGCCTCAGCAGCACCACCGCCCATTCCGAGCGACTGACTAACATCAGAGAGCCCCGGCAGGCTCGGCACTTTCGACTCCACCTGCACGATGGCATCAGCACGATAGATCGGGGTTGCCAGCAAGGCGTAGGCCACCGCAACAGCGAAGAACGCTCCAGTGATGCCCGCAATCCACCATTTATGGTCAATCAACGTGCCAAGCAGCTGCCGCAGATCAATTTCATCGGCATCGTCCTGTGCCGGATTACGGGTGTCAGTGGTCATCAGTAAGCGCTCTTCAATTGATTACGGGCTGCGGCAGAAGGATGGCAGCGGCACTACAAGTGCCGCGCCCAACTCTCAACACCCTCAGCCATCAGCTTGTAAACATGCTCGAATGCCGGCCGCTGCTGGCGGTACGGATCAGGAATCTCCTGCTCCTGCTGCCACTTGCCCAGCAGGAACGTCTTTCCCGAGGCCTGCGGTGCGATTTCGGCAATGCGACGCACATGCTTCCGCTCCATGGTCAGCACCAGGTCGGCCGCTCCCAGGATCGCGTCATCGATCTGCCGGGCGCGATGCGCCAGGCCATCCATGCCCTGCTCCGCCAGCAATTCCTGTGCCGTGGCATCAATCCCATGGCCGACCAGCGCCCCCAGCCCTGCGGAGGAGACCTGGATGCCCTTGCCGGCCACAGCCTGCCTCAGCATGACTTCAGCTGAAGGACTGCGGCAGATGTTGCCGACACATACGAATAGAACGTTCTTGAACACTGACTTCGATCCTGTGGCATTCCATGCAGTGCCACGGCCCCAAGTGAGGCGGCGGCAGCCATACAGGATACCTTACGATGACGTTACACGCGATGAAATGACCAGCAAATTCATGGCATTACGTCGCAATTCCCCGCCCAGCAGCGCCTCAATACGCTGACTTCTGGCCCAACACCTTGAATGCCGTCATCGCAATGATGCGCACATCCAGCGTTAGGCTCCAGCGGCGGATGTAATCGATGTCGTACTGCACACGCTTCTTCATCGAACGCAGCTCGGGCGTCTCGCCCCGCAGCCCATGTACCTGCGCCCAACCGGTGATGCCCGGCTTGACGTAGTGGCGGTGCATGTAACGGTCGATCAGGCGCTCATAGTGATTGTTGTGCTGCACGGCATGCGGCCGCGGCCCAACGACCGACATGCTGCCGCCAAGGACATTGAAGAACTGCGGCAGCTCGTCCAGGCTGCTGCGGCGCAGGAAGGCGCCAAAGCGGGTCACGCGCGGATCGTTGCGGGTGGCCTGGGTGATCTTGTCCGAGGAGCCTTCCGCATGAACCCGCATGGAACGGAACTTCAGCATCGAGAACTCCTTGCCGCCCAAGCCATGGCGACGCTGACGGAACAGCACCGGGCCAGGCGAGCTCAGCTTGACGCCGACGGCCAGCACCGCGAATACCGGCGCCAGCATGACCACCGCCAGACCAGCCACCAGAATGTCCTCAATGCGCTTGACGAGCCGGAAATTATGATCCGCCACGCCCTGGCGGACACCGATCATCGGCACATTGCCGACTTGGTGCACGCCCGGATTAAGCGTGCCCCAGCCGGTGGTGTCCGGAATCAGCCGTACAGGCACCGGGAAGCGCTCGATCTGCTTCAGCATGGCCTTCATGTCACCGGCGTCGCCCGGGGTCATCGACACCCAGAGCTGATCGAATTCGCCACGATGCTGGTCCATGTAGCGCGGCAGGTCGGCCAGAGCCCCCAGGCAACGGGGCGCGTCGCCGCCGCGGCGCGTCGCAAGATCGCCCTTGGCGGAAAAATAGCCGACCACTTCTTTGCCCAGCTCAGGCTTGCCGCGCAGCAGACGATGCAGCTTCAACCCCGACGAGCGCAGGCCGACCAGCAGCACGCGCTCGCGATCCAGGCCGCGGGCGCGCAGGCGATGCAGTTGCGCCCGCAACAATACGCGCACGCCGACCATGCCGATCAGGCCTGACGCATACCAGGTCAGCAGCCAGCGCGCCGGGACAGCCCCGGCCATATCGACCAGGACCGCATAGAAGGAGAACAACCCGAAGCTGCACGACCACGCCAGCAGCAGGATCCACAGATCCACCACGAGGCCGCGGCCGCGCCAGCCCCGGTACACGGGGCCGATCATGAAGCAGACCATCGCGCTCAGCAGCACGGCACCAAACACTACACGCTGCGACGGGTCCGGCGCTGCCGAACCATAGAAGAGCACGTGGGAAAGGATGGCCGAAACCGGTACGACAACCAGGTCGCCGACTCGAAGCGCCAGCTCGAGGGCGGCCCGCGCTTCGACGCGCCTGCGTGACCGGCTGGGGTGGCTGGCGAGCCCTTCTACGGATCCATGTAGCACGAGAAAACTCCTATGAACGTTCCGCAGATCCGGGCGAGATCCAAAGCGGCCCCGGTCTCCCCAGCCGGCGCCTGCATTTCGTTGCGGTTCTATTGAGTACTGCGTGATTGTGCCTGAAGTCCGTCACAAAAGATAGCAGCAAGCCGACGTTCATGTACGTCAGAGCGTCTCCAAGTGAGACGCAGACCGCTGATTTTCTTCACTTTGCGTCACCTTGCGCGATCTCAAATCGTGACGGCCGCGCCGTCAAGCCTTCGGCACCAAGCGCTGCCACCCTACCCCGCACTGCACCAAGCCCCGCCACGCCCCTCTGCTACCATCGCCGGTTCAGTCCGCCGCATCCCCCACCTGCCCGCGGCGGCACCAACTACGTAACGAAACACAGGAGTCTGCATGTCTTCCGAGCTGCTCAAGTCCCTTGGTCTGGACGCGATCAACGCTGGCACCTACCTGGGCAACGGGGAATGGTCGAGCGGCACCGGCGGTGAGCTGATCACCCCGGTCAACCCGACCACCGGCGAGCCGATCGCGCAGGTCCGCGCCACCACCGAGGCCGAGTACGAAACCGTCATTACCCGTGCCCAGGAGGCCTACAAGACCTGGCGCACCACCCCGGCCCCGCGCCGCGGCGAAGCCGTGCGCCTGTGCGGCGAAGCGCTGCGCAAGCACAAGGACGCCCTGGGTTCGCTGGTCGCCCTGGAAATGGGCAAGAGCAAGCCCGAAGGCGACGGCGAAGTGCAGGAGATGATCGACATCGCCGATTTCGCCGTGGGCCAGAGCCGCATGCTGTACGGCTACACCATGCATTCGGAGCGCCCCGGCCACCGCATGTACGAGCAGTACCACCCGCTGGGCCTGGTCGGCATCATCTCGGCCTTCAACTTCCCGGTGGCGGTGTGGAGCTGGAATGCCTTCCTGGCGGCCATCTGCGGTGACATCTGCATCTGGAAGCCGTCCAACAAGACCCCGCTGACCGCCATCGCCTCCATGCGCATCTGCAATGAAGCGCTGCGCGAAGCCGGTTTCCCGGACATCTTCTTCCTGGTCAACGACGCCGGCACCGCCCTGTCGGAAAAGATGGTCGACGATCGCCGCGTGCCGCTGATCAGCTTCACCGGCTCGACCCAGGTCGGCCGTACGGTCAACGAAAAGGTCGCCCGCCGCCTGGGCCGCTGCCTGCTGGAGCTGGGTGGCAACAACGCCATCATCCTCGACGAAACCGCCGACCTGAAGCTGGCCGTGCCGGGCATCGTGTTTGGTGCGGTCGGTACCGCCGGCCAGCGCTGCACCACCACCCGCCGCCTGATCGTGCACCGCTCGATCTACGCCGACGTGCTGGCCACGCTGGTCAAGGCCTACAAGCAGGTGGAAGGCAAGATCGGTGATCCGACCGATGCTGCCAACCTGATGGGCCCGCTGAACAGCGACGGTGCCGTGCAGCAGTTCCTCGATGCCATCGCCCAGGCCAAGGCCGCCGGCGGCACCATCGAAACCGGTGGCACCCGCATCGATCGTGCAGGCAACTTCGTGCTGCCGGCCATTGTCTCGGGCCTGAAGAACAGCGACGCGGTGGTCCAGCACGAAACCTTCGCGCCGATCCTGTACGTCATGCCGTACGACAGCCTCGATGAAGCCATCGACATGCAGAACGGCGTGCCGCAGGGCCTGTCGTCCTCGATCTTCACCCAGAACCTGAAGACCGCCGAGAAGTTCCTGTCGGCGGCCGGCAGCGACTGCGGCATCGCCAACATCAACATCGGCACGTCCGGTGCGGAGATCGGCGGCGCGTTCGGTGGCGAGAAGGACACCGGCGGTGGTCGTGAGTCGGGTTCGGATGCGTGGAAGGTCTACATGCGCCGCCAGACCAACACCATCAACTACTCGGATTCGCTGCCGCTGGCCCAGGGCATCAAGTTCGACCTGTAACGCTGTTTTGTAGTGCCGAGCCATGCTCGGCAGGACGGGCCATGAACACTGCAGGAAGTGCAGCCGAGCATGGCTCGGCTCTACAAGGTATGAAGCCGACCCTCGACTTGAGCGGCCGCCGCGTGCTCATTGCCGGCGGCAGCAAGGGCATCGGCCGTGAACTGGCGCTGGCATTCGCGGGCGCCGGGGCACGGGTTTCGGTCTGCGCCCGCGGCCTGCCCGGGCTGCAGGCACTGCAGACCGACGCCGAGGCACAGGGCACGCCCGTGCATGTTGTCGCGGCCGACCTGGCCGAGATCGAGCAGATCGGCGGCTGGCTGCAGGCCGCCGCCGATGCGCTTGGCGGCATCGACGTGCTGGTCAACAACGCCACCGGCTACGGCATGGCCGACGACGAAGACGGCTGGGCGGCCAGCCTGCAGATCGACCTGATGGCGGCCGTACGTGCCTCCCGCCTGGCCCTGCCTTGGCTGCAGGCCTCGGATGACGCCTGCATCCTCAACCTGTCCTCGATCGCCGCGCAGCAGCCCCGCCCCGGTGGCGCGCCGTATGCGGCGGCCAAGGCCGCACTCTCGCACTACACCACCTCGCAGGCACTGGCGTTGGCGGCGGACCGCATCCGGGTCAATGCCATCGCGCCGGGCTCGATCGAGTTCGCCGATGGCCTGTGGGACCGACGCCGCGTGGAGGATCCCGCGCTGTACCAGGCCACCCTGGCGCGGATCCCGTTCGGCCGCTTCGGCCACCCGCGCGAGATCGCCGACGCCGCGCTGTTCCTGTGCTCGCCGCTGGCGCGCTGGATCACCGGCCACGTGCTCAACGTGGATGGTGGCCAGGTGTTGATGGGCTGATGCTTACGCCCGGGTAGCTGCCAACCTTGGCTGGCGCTCTCCATCGACCAAGGTCGACGCCTACCCCGGCCGCCGCCGTGCCGCCCATGGGCTTGCCGGCCCGCAGGCACTATCATGTGTGCACTGCCAAGGAGGATCCCATGAGCGTGGCACCCCGACAGACAAGCGGCCTGGCCGTCCTCAGCCTGGTGCTGGGCATCGCCAGCTGGACCGTGCTGCCCTTCGTGGCCAGCATCGTGGCGATCATCACCGGGCACATGGCCCGCAGCGAGATCCGCCGCCGTCCCGCCGAACTGGAAGGCGATGGACTGGCCCTGACCGGTCTCATCCTGGGCTGGTTGAACGTGATCATGCTGGGCCTGGGCCTGCTGGTCCTCGTCCTGTTCTTCGGCGGTCTGGCCTGGCTGGCCACGCTGTCGAACTGACCGCCATGAGCGCATCGGACAGCACTGAACGCTTCAGCAGCCGGGTCGCCGATTACGTGCGCTACCGCCCGGATTATCCCGCTGCGCTGATGGACTGGCTGCACGGGCCGATGGCCGTGCCGACTGCAGCGCTCGTCGCCGATGTCGGTGCCGGCACCGGCATTTCCAGCCGCCCGTTCCTGGCCGCCGGCCATCCGCTGGTGGCAGTGGAGCCCAATGCGGCCATGCGCGCGGCCGCCGAGCAGTGGCTGGCACCGCAGTTTCCGCTGTTCCGCGCCGTCGATGGCCGCGCCGAGGCGACCGGGCTGGCCGATGCCAGCGTCGATCTGGTAAGCGCCGCGCAGGCCTTCCACTGGTTCGACACCATGGCGGTGCGTGCTGAATGGCAGCGCATCCTGCACCCGGGCGGACTCACCCTGATCTACTGGAATTCGCGCCTGCTCGATGCCAGCCCGTTCCTGGTCGGCTACGAGCAGCTGCTGCTGGACTACGGCACCGATTACACCGCGGTGGCCGAGCGCTACCAGGACAATGCCACCATGCAGGCCTGGTTCGGCCCCGGCCTGCGCGGCATGATCGAGCTGCCCAACGTGCAGCACCTGGACTTCGACGCTCTGCGCGGGCGCCTGCTTTCTTCCTCCTACGCACCGCAGCCCGGGCACCCGCGCCATGCGCCGATGCTGGCTGCGCTGCAGGACCTGTTCAACGCCCATGCGGTGGATGGACAGGTCGTCTTTGAATATCGAACCCGAGCCTTCCTCGGCACGCTGGACTGAACCGACGCATGTATTCGCTTGCCCGCCCCTTCCTGTTCTCGCTCGACGCCGAGCGCGCCCACGGCCTCGGCCTGTCCGCACTGGACCTGGCCTACCGCAGCGGCACCACGCCGCTGCTGGCCGCACGCATCGCGCCGATGCCGAGCACCGTGTTCGGGCTGACCTTCCCCAATCCGGTCGGCCTGGCCGCCGGCCTGGACAAGAACGGCGAGCACATCGATGCCTTGTTCGCGCTGGGCTTCGGCTTCGTCGAGATCGGCACCATCACCCCGCGCCCGCAGGATGGCAACCCGAAGCCGCGCCTGTTCCGGCTGCCGGCGCACCAGGCCATCATCAACCGCATGGGCTTCAACAATGCCGGTGTCGATGCGCTGGTACGCAACGTCGAGCGCGCGCGTAACCGCCGCGGCCTGCTCGGCATCAACATCGGCAAGAACAAGGACACCCCCAACGAGCGGGCGGTCGATGACTACATCACCTGCCTGGACAAGGTCTATCCGCTGGCCGACTACATCACCGTCAACATTTCCTCGCCCAACACCGCCGGCCTGCGCGAACTGCAGGAAGAGACCGCGCTGCGCCAGCTGGTGAGCCAGCTGCGTGACCGCCAGGAAGCCCTGGCCGCGCAGCACGGCCGCCGCGTGCCGATGCTGGTGAAGGTGGCGCCTGACCTGAGCGAGCGCGACATCGACGCCGCCGCCCGCGTGCTGGGCGAACTCCAGGTGGACGGCGTGATCGCCACCAACACCACCATTGATCGCAGCGGCATCGCCGGCGATCCGCTGGCCAGCGAGGCTGGTGGCCTGTCCGGTGCGCCGGTGCTCGACCAGTCGACCCTGGTGCTGCGTCGCCTGCGCGCGCGCCTGCCCGAATCGGTGCCGCTGGTCGGCGTGGGTGGCATCCTCTCCGGTGCCGACGCAGTGGCCAAGATGGCCGCCGGCGCCGCCCTGGTGCAGTGCTACAGCGGCCTGATCTACCGTGGCCCGTCGCTGGTGGCCGAGTGCGTGGAGGCGATCCGTCGCCGCCGGGAAGCGCCCAGCCGTGGCGCGGTGGCGCCGCTGTGAGCGCGCCCATGGACGGCCACGACACCTCCGCCGCACCGCTGCGCTGGACCCTTACCGAAAACGCCCCGCTGCAGGCGTTGAACACCTTCCACGTGCGCGCCAACGCGGCGCAGCTGCTGGAACTGCACGACCCTGCCCTGCTGCCGGACGTGCTGGCATTGCCCAGCGTGGCCAACGGCCCACTGCTGGTGCTGGGCAGCGGCAGCAACGTGCTCATCGCCGATGACCTCCCGGGCACCGTGCTGGTGTTCGGCAACCGCGACATCAGCTTCCTCGAGCACCGCGCCGACCACGCGGTGATCCGCGCCGGCGCCGGTGTGTCCTGGCACGGCCTGGTGATGTGGTCGCTGCAGGAAGGTCTGTCCGGCCTGGAGAACCTCGCACTGATTCCCGGCACCGCCGGTGCAGCACCGATCCAGAACATCGGTGCCTATGGCGCGCAGGTGGGCGAGTTCATCCAGACCGTCGAAGCCTGGGACTGCCAGGAGCAGGCTTGGGTGCGCATGGATAACGAACAGTGCGGCTTCGGTTACCGCGACAGCGTGTTCAAGCAGCAGCCCGACCGCTACCTGATCACCGCCATCGAATTGAGACTGCCGCTGCTGCACGCCCTGCGCATGGACTACGCCGGCATCCGCGAGGAGCTGCAGGCACAGGGCGTGGAACTGCCTAGTGCGGTCGACGTGGCCAATGCGGTCATCGCCATCCGCCGCCGCAAGCTGCCCGATCCGGACGTGCTGGGCAACGCAGGCAGCTTCTTCAAGAACCCGGTGCTGCCGCTGGAACAGGTCGACGTGCTGCTGCAGCACTTCCCTGAACTGCCGGTGTTCCCGGCCGAGCGTGATGACCAGCGCAAGGTCTCGGCGGCCTGGATGATCGAATCCTGCGGCTGGAAAGGTTTCCGCGAAGGCGACGCCGGCGTGGCACCCAGCCATGCACTGGTGCTGGTCAACCACGGTAACGCCACCGGCGCCGAACTATTGGACCTCGCACGGCGCATCTCCGCCTCGGTGCTGGAGAAGTTCGGCGTGCCGATCGAACCGGAGCCGCGCCTGCTCGGCGCCCAGTGGTGAACGCCACGGCGCGGCCCGCGCTCGCCAGCCCGGCGCGGGCGGCGCTGCTGATGCTCGCCAGCACGATGGCGTTTGGCTTGATGGCCATCGCCATCCGCTATGCGACCCGCTACGTGCCGACCCAGGAAGTTGCGTTCTTCCGCAACACGTTTGGCCTGCTGGCACTGCTGCCGATGCTGCTGCGCCCGGGCCGTGCGCCACTGAAGACCCAACAGCTGCCGCGCTACTTCGTGCGCAGCGCGATCGGCCTGGGCTCGATGCTGTGCGCGTTCTGGGCGCTGGGCCACCTGCCCCTGGCGCAGGCGGTGTCGCTGTCCTATTCCACACCGTTGTTCGTCACAATTGCCGCGGTGCTGTGGCTGGGTGAAACCGTGCGCGTGCGGCGCTGGGCGGCGGTGGTGGTGGGTTTCATCGGCGTGCTGGTGATCGTCCGGCCGGGCACCGCGGGGTTTTCCGCCGGCAGCCTGATCGCCGTGGCCGCGGCCCTGCTCAGTTCGCTGGTGGCCATCCAGATCAAGCAGCTGACCCGCGTGGACAGCGCCGACACCGTGGTGCTCTACACCTATGTGTTCTGGGTGCCGCTGTCGCTGGTCCCGGCCGTGTTCGTATGGGTCTGGCCCACGGGCATGGCCTGGGTGTGGCTGGTGGCGACGGGCGTGATGGGCACGGTCGGCCAGCTGCTGTGGACGCGTGCACTGCGCTTGGGCGAGGTATCGGCCCTGACCCCGATCAGCTTCCTGCAGCTGCCGCTGGTCACACTGTGTGGCTGGCTGTTGTTTGATGAAAGCGTGGACCGCTGGACGCTGATCGGTGCTGGCATCATCCTGGCGGCGAACGCGTATATCGCGCACCGCGAGGCAGTGCTGGCACGGCGCGCCGCGAGCGTGGCAGCGACGGCGGCCGCCAAGCCGGCCGAGTAAGGGTTGTTCGGCAGGGCTTGCAGCCCTGCACCTGCAGAATCAACGTCAACGTCAACGTCAGAAGCCAGAGCGGCATTCCGTGGGATGGCGGGGCACTGTGGGTTTGCGGGGACGCCGTAAATACGTCCATGTAGGCTTGGTCGCCGCTTGCTCCTGTGCGCTGTCCTGCGCACACGGCAAGACCGGGGTTGGGCGTCCTGCCCAACCCGCCCGAGGCATGCCTCGGGCCCATGCGGCTCACACCCCGCAAACCCACAGT
>NZ_QETL01000020.1:0-47290 GCF_003105135.1 Stenotrophomonas sp. SPM
CTGTGGCCTCTGCGGGTGCAGGGCTGCAAGCCCTGCCGGTACAAACCCCCGGCCGGGCTGGCAGAATAGGCGTCTCTGCCGTTATCCGAAGCCGCCGATGCGCCTCTCCCAGTTCCACCTGCACACCACCAAGGAAACCCCCAGCGACGCCGAGCTGACCAGCCACCGGTTGATGCTGCGGGCGGGCATGATCCGCAAGCTGGCATCGGGCCTGTACACCTGGTCGCCGCTGGGCCTGCGCGTGCTGCGCAAGGTCGAGCGCATCGTGCGCGAGGAAATGGACCGCGCCGGTGCCGTCGAATTCCAGATTCCGACCATCCAGCCGAAGGAACTGTGGGAGCAGACCGGCCGCTGGGAAAAGTTCGGCCCGCAGCTGCTGAAGATCAAGGACCGCAAGGAACAGACCTTCTGCTACAGCCCCACCGCCGAAGAAGCGGCCTGCGATTTCGCGCGCAGCGAGCTGTCCAGCTACAAGCAGCTGCCGGTCAACTTCTACCAGATCCAGACCAAGTTCCGCGACGAGATCCGCCCGCGTTTCGGCGTGATGCGCGCGCGCGAATTCCTGATGAAGGATGCGTATTCGTTCCATCTGCACGATGACTGCCTGGTGCGCGAATACGAAAACATGAAGGCGGCCTACAGCCGCATCTTCACCCGCCTGGGCCTCGATTTCCGCATGGTGCAGGCCGATTCCGGCGCCATCGGTGGCGATGCCTCGCAGGAATTCCACGTCATCGCCGATTCGGGCGAAGACGCGCTGGTGTTCTCCACCGGCTCGGATTATGCCGCCAACATGGAAGCGGCCGTGGCCGCCGATCCGGCACCGCGCGCGGCTGCCACCGAAGCCATGCGCAAGGTGGAAACGCCCACGCAGAAGACCTGCGAGGACGTCGCTGCCCTGCTCGGCCTCGACCTGACCCGCACCGTGAAGTCGGTGGCGCTGATGACCGAAGCCGGCTTCGTGCTGGCCCTGGTCCGCGGTGACCACGACGTCAACGAGATCAAGCTTGGCAAGGTTGCCGGCCTGGAAGACCAGCGCTTCGCCAGCGAGGCGGAAATCGCCGAGTACCTGGGCAGCGTGCCGGGCTTCCTCGGCCCGGTCGCCCCGGCCAAAGCCATCCGCGTGATCGCCGACCGTGAAGTGGCGGCCATGGCTGACTTCGTCGTCGGCGCCAACGAGGCCGGTTTCCACCTGGCCGGCGTCAACTGGGGCCGCGACCTGGCCGAGCCGGAAGTGGCCGACATCCGCAACGTGCAGGCTGGTGACCGCGCCGTCGATGGCGGCGAGCTGAAGATCGCCCGCGGCATCGAGGTCGGCCACGTCTTCCAGCTGGGCCGCAAGTACGCCGCCGCGCTCGACGCCACCGTGCTGGACGAGAACGGCAAGGCCGCCGTGATGGCGATGGGCTGCTACGGCATCGGCATCTCCCGCGTGGTCGCTGCGGCGATCGAACAGAACCACGATGACGCCGGCATCATCTGGCCCGAGGCGATGGCGCCGTGGCAGGTGGTGGTGTGCGTGATCAACCCGAAGGGCGACGCCGGCGTGGCTGATGCTGCCGCTGGCCTGCTGCAGGAGCTGCGCGATTCGGGCCTGGATGCGGCACTGGATGACCGTGGCCTGCGCCCGGGCGCCATGTTCGCCGACATGGAACTGATCGGCGTCCCGCACCGGGTCGTGGTCAGCGAACGCGGCCTGGCCGCCGGCACCTTCGAATACCGTTCGCGCCGTGCCAGCGAGGCGGAAAGCCTGGACAAGACCACCCTGCTGCAGCGACTGCAGGGCTGACCAGAGAGACCGGGGCCTGCCCCGGTCTTTTTTTGCCTGTTTTGTGCGCACCAGCAGCTGCGCCGGACATAATCCGGTCAAAATAGACGCATTGGGGCCATCCGGCCGCCATGTCGCGACTGCCGATGTTTGTGCTGGGATTAATTCGTCATTATTCTGTCCCGCGACGCCACGGACCGGCTCGTCCCTGTCCCTAATTCAGTTTCCGGAGTAATCGTTAATGAGCATCGACCTGAGCGGCCTGTCGGCACGCGAGCTGGGGGCCCTGATCCGTACCGCCAAGAAGCAGCAGACCATCGTGGCCAAGCGTCGCCCGATCACCAAGGTGCGTGCCCAGCTGAGCAAGCTGGCCAAGGCCGAGGGTTACACCATCGAGGAACTGTTCGGTGATGCCCCGGCCGCCCCGCGCGCCCGCAAGGCGACGAAGGCCACCAAGGCACCGGCGAAGACCGCCGGCCGCAAGCTGGGCAAGGTTGCCCCGAAGTACCGTAATCCGGCCAACCCGAAGGAAACCTGGACCGGCCGTGGCAAGCAGCCGCGCTGGATGGCCGAACTGACCGCCAAGGGCGGCAAGAAGCCGGAAGATTTCCTGATCAAGAAGGCGTAAGGCCGAATATCAGGTTGGAATGAAAGACGCCGGCGAAAGCCGGCGTTTTTTTGCACCGTCACAGGGTTTTGCGGGCCGGCATCAGCAGGTTGCCGAACAGCAGGCCGGCCACCAGCGCCATCACCACGTTGAGCACGGTGAGGAACACGCTCTGCCCGGCGCCCACGTCCTGCTGCTGCACCAGGGTCAGCACGCCGCGCAGGCTGGTGCTGCCCGGCACCATCATGATGATGCCCGGCAGACGGATGATCGCGCCCGGGCGCCCGACCAGGCGGCCGAACAGATTACCGCCGGCGGTCAGCAGCATCGCGGACAGGAAAATACCGGCCGGTGCGCCCCAGGCGTGGCCACCGAATTTGGAAATGGCATAACCGGCCACCGAAGCCGCCATCACCCACGGATAATCGCGACGGTTGGCCTTGAACAGCATCGCAAAGGCGAATGCCGCGGTCAGCAACGAGCCCCATTCCACCCATGGTCCCTGCGGCCGCGCGGCACGGATCACCGGCTCCAGGCCCAGCACATCGGCCAGGGTCACCGCGATCATCGCGCCGACGCTGAGTTTCATGATGGTGGTCAGCGCACCGGCGAAACGCGCGGTACCCGATACCCAGTGCTGGCTGGCCAGTTCATTGACCGCATTGGTCAGCGACATGCCGGGCAGCAGCACCACCAGCGAAGCGATGATGACGGTATTGAGATTGAGCGCACCGATGAAGGCGGCCACCAGCGTGGCGACCATGCCGGCCAGCAGCGCGGCCAGCGCTTCGCCCGCTTCGCGGGTGGCCGGTCGACGATCGGTGATCATGCCCAGCAGGCCGATCATCAGGCCGATGACGCCGGCGGTGGCGATGTCCAGCCACGGCAGCTTCCACATGCCGGCCACGCCGGCCGCGCCCAGGCTGAAGGACAGGATGGTGCGCAGCTTGCCGCGGCGGCCGGGATCCTTGTCCAGCTGCCGCAGCGCGGTATGGCCCTGTGCGAGGCTCATGCGCCCATTGGCCACTTCTTCGGCGATGCGGTCGGCCACGCTCAGCTTGTGCAGGTCGTTCTCGCCCGGCGCCAGGCGGATCACCCGGGTGATGTCGCTGGAACCGATGGCGCGTGCCGGGTCGCTGAAGCTGAGGATGATGCCGGTGGGGTTGGACCACGGCTCGCAGTCCAGGTCCAGCTGCAGTGCCAGCGCGACCACGGCCGCCTCCAGCCGCTGGGCCGTGGTGCCATAGCTGTGCAGGCGTCCGGCGATCTCGGAAACGAAGGCCACGCGCTGTGCATAGGTGGCCTGGGGCGTGGGAATGGCGTGAGCATCGGCGGACATGCGCCGTAGTATCACCCACGCAGAGCCCGGCCGGATAAATTCATCCCGGTTCGACGCGACGCGCAGGGCGAAACGGTTATGCTGCGAGCCGAATGGCCCCCATGACCCCGAACCACGCCCCCCGGCTTGAACAGGACGCCCACGATCCCGGGCTGATCCGCCTGTCCGGGCATTGGACCCTGAAGACCGCGCTGGACGCGGCCGAGGTGCTGCGTGACATTCCCGACACGTTGACCGGCATCGATGCCACCGGCATCGAACAGCTGGACTCGGCCGGCGTACTGCAGCTGCTGCGCGTGGCCCATCGTGCCGATCTCGGCGAGCACGCCCTGCAGTTCCGCGCTGACCACCAGGCGCTGGTGTGCACCATCGAGGAAGTGGCCGACGACCGCCCCAAGCCCAAGCGCGATTTCGGCGTACTGGCCGCGCTTGAACGCCTCGGCGTCAGCGTCCATGCCACTGCCCACAACATCAAGGCGCTGTGCAGCTTCCTCGGCGAGAACCTGGTGAAGGCCGCGCGGCTGGTGAAGGAACCACGGCGCTTCCGCCTGACCGCCACCGTGCACCAGATGGAGCAGGTGGGCCTGGATGCGGTGCCGCTGGTGGCGCTGCTGTCCTATCTGGTTGGTGCGGTCATCGCCTTCCTCGGCTCGACCATCCTGCGCGACTTCGGCGCGGAGATCTACGTGGTCGAACTGGTCAACATCGCCTTCCTGCGCGAGTTCGCCGTACTGCTCACCGCCATCGTGCTGGCTGGCCGCACCGCCAGTGCGTTCACCGCGCAGATCGGTGCGATGAAGGCGCGCGAGGAAATCGATGCGATGCGCACGCTGGGCCTGGACCCGGTCGACCTGCTGGTGCTGCCGCGCCTGCTCGCCCTGCTGGTGACCCTGCCGTTGCTGACCTTCATCGCGATGATCGCCGGCCTGGCTGGCGGCATCACCGTCGGCGCGTTCGATCTGGATATTCCACCGCAGATGTATATCGCGCGCATGCACGAAACCATGGAAGTGCGGCACCTGCTGGTTGGCCTGTCGAAGGCGCCGGTTTTTGCCTTGGTGATCGGCCTGATAGGTTGCCTCGAAGGACTGAAGGTGGAAGGCACGGCGCAGTCGGTGGGCGAACGCACCACCTCCAGCGTGGTGCAGACCATCTCGCTGGTCATCATCATCGACGCCTTCGCGGCGTTGTGGTTCATGCACATGGACTGGTGACATGAACGCACACGACACCCCCACCGACACCGCCATGCAGGACGACCAGGGCCACGACCTGGCCATCCGCGTGCGCGGGCTGGTCAACCGCTTCGGCAGCCAGACCGTGCACGAAGGCCTGGACCTGGACGTGCGCCGCGGCGAGATCCTCGGCGTGGTCGGCGGTTCGGGCACCGGCAAATCGGTGCTGATGCGCTCGATCCTCGGCCTGCGCGTGCCAGACGAGGGGCAGATCGAGGTGCTCGGCCGCGACGCGCGCGCCGACGATGCCGAAAGCCGCCTTCACATCGAGCGCAACACCGGCGTGCTGTTCCAGGATGGCGCCCTGTTCTCCTCGCTGACCGTGGGCGAGAACGTGCAGGTGCCGCTGAAGGAACACCACCGCGAGCTGCCCGAGCGCTGGCACTACGAACTGGCCCTGCTGAAGGTGAAGCTGGCCGGCCTGCCCGCCGATGCAATCAACAAACTGCCTTCGCAGCTGTCCGGCGGCATGCGCAAGCGCGCCGGCCTGGCGCGGGCGCTGGCGCTGGACCCGCCACTGCTGTTCCTGGACGAACCCACCGCCGGCCTGGACCCGATCGGCGCGGCCGCCTTCGACCGCCTGATCAAGACCCTGCAGGAAGCGCTGGGCCTGACCGTGTTCCTGATCACCCACGACCTGGACACGCTGTATGCGATCTGCGACCGGGTGGCGGTGATCGCTGACCGCAGGGTGGTGGCCAACGCGCCGCTGTCCGAACTTGAGCAACTGGACCATCCGTGGATCCAGGAATATTTCCACGGACCCCGCGCGCGTGCCGCACGCGGCGAACAGATCAAGAGTGCCTGAGCCATGGAAACCAAAGCCAACTACGTGCTGATCGGTGCGTTCACCCTGATCACCGGCCTGGCCCTGCTGGCCTTCGGCCTGTGGGCAGCCAAGTATTCTTCCGACCGCACCTGGCAGGAGTATCGCGTGGTGTTCCGCGAGGCGGTGACCGGCCTGTCGGTGGGCAGCCCGGTGCAGTACAACGGCATCGCGGTGGGCTCGATCACCGAACTGAACCTGGTGCCGGACGACCCGCGCCAGGTCGTGGCGCGCATCCGCCTGAACTCCAACACCCCGGTCAAGACCGATACCCGCGCCAAGCTGGCGATCACCAGCCTGACCGGCCCGTCGATCATCCAGCTCAGCGGTGGTACGCCGCAGGCGCCGACGCTGACCACGGTCAACAAGGATCCGGCGCCGATCATCCCGACCACGCCGTCGGCGCTGCAGAACATCACCGACGTGGCCAACCGCATCGTCGAACGCATGGACCAGGTCCTCAGTGATCGCAACGTGGCCTCGATCAACGCCACCCTGGCCAACCTGGAGACGATCAGCGGCGGCCTGGCCGACCGTGACCAGGGCACCCAGGCGCTGCTGCTCAGCGCACGCGATGCCGCACGCAGCCTGGATACCACGCTGAAGACCACCAACGGCACCATCGAGCGCCTGGACAAGAACCTGGTGCAGCAGTTGCCGGGCATCATCGACAAGCTCGACGCCACCCTCGGCAAGCTTGATTCGGCGGCCGGCAATGCCGATTCGATCCTCGGCGAGAACCGTGCGGCCATCAACAGCTTCGCCAACGATGGCCTGGGCCAGCTGGGCCCGACGCTGAACGAACTGCGTGGCCTGATCCGCGACCTGCGCCGGGTCAGCGACCGCCTCGAGAACAACCCCGCGCGCTACCTGCTGGGCCGCGACGCACCGAAGGAGTTCGAACCCAAATGAGCCCGATGACCCTTCCGCGCCTGCTGCTGGCCGCCTCGGCCGTCGCCCTGCTGGGTGGCTGCTCGATCCTCGGCAGCGGCGACAAGATCCCGGTCACCCTGTATTCGCCCGCCGTGCAGGTGAAGGTCGACCCGGCCTGGCCGCAGGCCGACTGGCAGCTGGTGGTGTCCAAGCCCAGCGCCGCGCGCATGGTCGACAGCCCGCGCATCAACGTGCGGCCGACGCCGTCCGAGCTGGAGATCTACAAGGGTGCCAGCTGGGCACAGCCTGCCACCGACATCATCGAAGACACCCTGCTGCGCGGCTTCGAGGATTCCGGCCGCCTGCGCGGCGTGGCCCGCACCGCCGCCGGCATCCGCGCCGATTACAAGCTGGCCACTGATATCCGCCGCTTCGAATCGGACTACCAGGGCCAGGCTACGCCGACCGTGGTGATCGAAGTGAACGCCAAGCTGATCCACACCACCGACCAGCGCGTGGTGGCCGACCGCACGTTCCGCCAGGCGCAGCCGGTAGGCAGCACCGACGTAGCGGCCGTGGCCGCCGCCTTCGAGCGTGGCCTGCAGCAGCTGGCGCAGGACGTGGTGGGCTGGACGCTGGTGAACGGGCAGAACGACACGGCCGCGCAGAAGCGCTGAACCGTATCCGCTGCGCTCGCCCTGCACCCGCGCCATCTTAGGCAGCGCGTGCTGGTAGAAGCGCTGGGTGCTGCCGCCCATCAGCAGCAGGTCGCCGTGACCGAGCAGGAATTCGGCCTTGCGCGCGGGATCGTCGCGCCGCCGCAGCAGGAACCGGCGCGCCGAGCCCAGGCTGAGCGAGGCGATGAGCGGCGACGCCCCCAGCTCCGGCTCGTCATCGCTGTGCCAGCCCATGTAATCGCCGCCGTTGCGGTAGCGGTTGACCAGCACGCTGTTGAACGCGCCGATGCCCTGCGCCTGCAGGCGCTCGCGCAAGGCCTGCAGCCGCGGCGGCCAGGGGTGCGGCACGAATTCAGCGCCGGAATAGCGATAGCGCGCCTGCGGATCACCGATCCAGCAGCTCAGCCGCGGCGAATCCACCCAGTTGCCGAACATGCGGATGCGGTGCACCTCCCACGGCAGTTCCGCCTGCAGCGCCGGCAGCAGCGCATCGGCAGCGTCGGCGGGCAGCCAGCCCGGCAGGTGCTGGACGTCGGCATCGGGCAGGTCGGGGGGAAACAGCATCTCGCCACGCTAGCACGGCAGCCGCCGCGATCCGGTTTGCCGTGATGGCCGCCAGCGTCGAAAATGCGTCCATGACCCTTTCCACGACCTCCATGCCCGCCCTCGCCCGCCCTTCCCGGCGCGTGCCGCAATGAGCGGCAGCCTGCGCCAGGCCCTGTTCCCGCTGCTGCGTGCGGCCTTCCGGCTGCTGCCCCTGTCCGAGGGGCAGCGCGACCGGCTGCGGACCCGCCTGCTGGCCCGCCATGGTGACTGGGTGCCGCCGCCGCCCAAGGGTCAGCAGGACACCGACGGCCCCCGTTCGGGCGCGCAGCTGCGCTGGCGTGCCGACGAGGCCGCGATCGGCCACCGCAGCTATCGGCAGGACGCCCTGCCTACCCCGCTGCCGGCCACCCTTGTCGCTTTCTACCTGCCGCAGTTCCACACCTTCGCCGAGAACGACGCGTGGTGGGGCAAGGGCTTCACCGAGTGGCGCAACGTCACCCGCGCGTTGCCGCAGTTTGAAGGCCACATCCAACCGCGCCTGCCTGCCGATCTCGGCTTCTACGACCTGCGCAACCCGCAGGTGATGCGCGACCAGGCGAAGCTCGCCGCCGAACATGGCATCGGCGCGTTCTGCTTCTACTACTACTGGTTCAGTGGCCGCACCCTGATGGAGGACCCGCTGCAGCAGTGGCTGGCCGATGACAGCATCGATCTGCCGTTCTGCTTGTGCTGGGCCAACGAGAACTGGGCGCGGCGCTGGGATGGCCGCGACGAGGACATCCTGATCGGCCAGCAGCACAGCGCCGAGGATGACCTGGCCTTCATCGCCCACGTAGCACCGTACCTGCGTGACCGGCGCGCACTGAAGGTCGATGGCAGGCCGATACTGCTGGTCTACCGCCCGCACCTGATGCCCGATGCACGGGCGACCGCGGAGCGCTGGCGAAGTTGGTGCCGCGACCACGGTGTCGGCGAGATCCACCTGGCCTATGTGCAGGGCTTCGAGCGGCCCGATCCGCGCGACATCGGCTTCGATGCCGCCGTCGAATTCCCGCCTAACATGAGCAACCCTGCCTCGCTGTCCGCGCAGCAGTGGCTGCTCAATCCTGAGTTCAACGGCGACGTGCGTGACTGGCGCGAACTGGCTGCCGAGATCGGCGCGCGGCCGCTGCCGGACTACCCGCTCTACCCCGGCGTGAATCCCGGCTGGGACAACGAGGCACGGCGCTCCGGCCGTGGCCGGGTGTACCTGCACGCCTCACCGCGCGGTTATCGCGACTGGCTGCGCCGGACGGTGCACGAGCGCCTGGCGGCGGCGCCGCAGGACCAGCGGCTGGTCTTCATCAATGCATGGAACGAGTGGGCCGAAGGCGCCGTGCTGGAACCGGATGCACGACTGGGCCATGCGTGGCTGCAGGCCACGCGCGAAGCGCTGTCGCCGGCACCACCGGCCGTTCCCGTGCGCCGCCCCTGCGTCGTCATCCATGCCTGGTACCCGGACGTGTTCGCGGAGCTGCTGGAGACCGTACGGGCAACCGGTATCGACTGGCGAATCGTCGTTACCACCACCACGGCGCGCGAGGAGGAGATGGGTCAGATCCTCGCCGCCAGCGACCTGGCCGGCGAGATCCACGCGTTTGCCAACCATGGCCGCGACATCCTGCCCTTCCTGCATATGGCCGAGAGGCTGCTGGAGGAAGGCGAAGACATCGTGCTGAAGCTGCACACCAAGCGCTCCACCCACCGCAATGATGGCGAGCAATGGCGCAATGAACTGATCGACCGCCTGGTGGCGCCCGAGCGCGCCGCCCGCATCGTCCAGGCCTTCCGCGAACAGCCGGGCCTGGGCCTGGTGCCTCCCGAGGGCCACGTGCAGCGCCTGGACTACTTCTGGGGTGCCAACGAGCGCAATGTACAGGGGCTCCTGAGCCGCTTCGGTGTACCGCAGGCGGACACCGGCACCGATACCTTCATCGCCGGCAGCATGTTCTGGGTCCGCTTGGGTGCGCTGCGGCCGATGCTGGACACCCACCTGCAACCGTCGCTGTTCGATACCGAAGCTGGGCAGGTGGATGGCACGCTGGCGCATGCCATCGAGCGCACGTTCACGCTGGTCGCGCGCCATGCCGGTTTCCACCAGCAGGATGCTGCCGCCCTGCTCGGGCTTCCACCGCCGCAGGACACCCCTTACGCCTACGCCCGGCGCGGCTGAGTGCAGGAGGCCAGCCGGCCTCCTGCGGTCCACCTCTATCAGGCCTGCCGGAACGGCACGCCGGTCTTTTCCTTCAGTTCGTCATCGGCCACGCCCGGCGCCGCATCCACCAGCACCAGACCGTCGTCGGTCACGTCGAACACCGCCAGGTCGGTGATGATGCGGTCGACCACGCCGACGCCGGTCAGCGGCAGCGAGCATTCGGCCAGGATCTTGTGCTCGCCGTTCTTCGCGGTGTGCTCCATGAGCACCACCACGCGCTGCACGCCGGCCACCAGGTCCATCGCGCCGCCCATGCCCTTGACCATCTTGCCGGGCACCATCCAGTTGGCCAGGTCGCCCTTGTCGGTCACCTGCATGGCGCCGAGGATGGCCAGGTTGACGTGGCCGCCGCGGATCATCGCGAAGCTGTCATGGCTGCCGAAATAGCTGGCACCGGCACGCGCGGTGACGGTCTGCTTGCCGGCATTGATCAGGTCGGCGTCCACTTCGGCATCGGCCGGGAACGGGCCGATGCCGAGCAGGCCGTTCTCCGACTGCAGCCACACGTCCACGCCTTCGGGGATGTGGTTGGCGACCAGGGTCGGCAGGCCGATGCCGAGGTTCACGTAGGCGCCATCGGTCAGTTCGCGGGCGGCACGTGCCGCCATCTCGTCACGGGTCCACGCCATGTCAGTTGCCCTCCGCGCGGATGGTGCGCTGTTCGATGCGTTTTTCAGGATGCGCGTTGTGCACGATGCGATGCACGTAGATGCCCGGCACGTGAACCTGGTCCGGGTCGATGGCACCCACCGGCACCACCTCTTCCACTTCCACGATGCAGACCTTGCCGGCCATCGCGCAGGCCGGGTTGAAGTTGCGCGCGGTCTTGCGGAACACCAGGTTGCCCGCCTCGTCGGCCTTCCAGGCCTTGACCAGGGCGATGTCGGCGCGCAGCGCGGTTTCCATCACGTAGTGCTTGCCGTCGAACTCGCGGGTTTCCTTGCCTTCGGCCACCACGGTGCCGTATCCGGTGGCGGTGAAGAACGCCGGGATGCCCGCGCCGCCGGCGCGCAGGCGCTCGGCCAGCGTGCCCTGCGGGTTGAACTCCAGCTCCAGCTCACCGGCCAGGAACTGCCGTTCGAATTCCTTGTTCTCGCCCACGTAGGACGAAATCATCTTCTTGATCTGCCGCGTTTCCAGCAGCTGGCCGAGGCCGAAGCCATCGACGCCGGCATTGTTGGAGATCACGGTCAGGCCCTTGGCACCGCTGTCGCGCAGCGCGGCGATCAGCGCCTCGGGAATGCCGCACAGGCCGAAGCCGCCCACGGCCAGGGTCTGGCCATCGGCGATGACGCCCTGCAGGGCCTCCGCCGCCGAGGCGAAGCGCTTGCTGCGCTTGCCGCTGGAAGTTGCGTGTTCCATTTCTACAGCCCTACGGGGGAAGAATCAGCGCATTCTAGCCGGGGCCCGCCCTATGGCTGGGATGCGCCGCAGCATTTATGGGCCTGCTGCCGGGCTCCCGCTAGAATGGCGAATCGACGGGAGCTTGCCGCCGGCACTGGAAACGATGTCTCTGCACTACACCGATGAGGATCTGGCCCGCTGGTTCGATGACGCCACGCTGACCCGCGGCGAGCGGTGCATGGGCGGAGTAAGCCAGCTGGAACGCCACGGCGATGTGCTCATCGCCGAGGTGCAGGGCACCGCCGCGCGGCCTTACCGCGTAAAGATCGACTTGGCGGCAAGCATGCGCACGCCCCGCAGCCGCCTGCAGGGAGACTGCTCCTGCCCGGTCGGCCAGAACTGCAAACACATGGCCGCCACGCTGATGGTCTACCTGCTGGATGGGGCCATCGAAGATGATGAATGGTTCCCGGTAGGTGTCGGGACCGACGGCGGACTGGAGCAGCCCGTGCGCCCGCAGCTGCTTGCGGAACTGTCGCGCTGGCAGGCCATGCGCAGCCAGCCGGCCAAGCCGGTCCGCAATGGCGTGGTCTTTGAGCTGTCCACGGTCAATCATCGCCCGTCGGTGCTGATGCGCAAGGTGAAGTACCGTGGCGACGGCGGCATCGAGTTCGGCAAGTGGACCGAAATCACCGCCGAGATGCTGCTCACCCCGCCCAATTACCTGACTCCGGCGGACATATCGGTCATCGCCCAGCTCTGGGCTGAGCGCCGTGCCACTACGCCTGAGCCGCGCATCGACATCGGCGCCACGCTGGCACTGATCGTTGCCAGCGGCCACGGCTGGGTCTTCTGCGGGCGGGATCGCGTGCCCGCACGCGCCGGCGCGCCGCGCCAGGGCATGCTGCACTGGGAGGTGGACGAGGTGGATGGCGAGCTTCTGTCGTTTCCTTCCTTGCACCTGGACGGCGATGCCGAGGGCCTGGTACTGGGCAATGCCGCCGGCTACCTCGACCCCGTTACCGGCGAGGTGGGGCCGCTGCTGCTCGATGTGAGCATCCAGGATGCGGATTTCTTTCTCTCCCTGCCGCCCCTGCTGCCCACCGAAGCGCCGGTGGTGGCGCAGGTGCTGAAGCAGATGGACCCGGCACTGCCGCGCCCCGGTTCGGTTGATGCGATGCGTACGCTGCAGATCAGCGCGATGACGCCCGTACTGCGCCTGCACAGTTTCGAGTACCGCCCGGCATGGATGAGCCGTCGCGGGCCCTCGCGGTGGGCGGACTTTGCGACCGTTGCCTTCGAATACGACGAACACGTGCGCTTCCTGGATGACCCCAACGTGTTCGTTCACGACGCCAACGGCGAGCTGGCCCTGCTGCCGCGCGACCCTGCCGAAGAGGCGCGCCGCGAGCGCGAACTGCGCGGCTTCCACCTGCACCGCGATACGGCGCCCCGCGCCTCGCTGGAGGGCGCAGGACCGCAGTTCGTCCTGCGCAGCCAGGACTGGACCCGGCTCATGCTGCAGGACGTGCCGCAGCTGGAAGCGCTCGGCTGGAAAGTGGAGGTGGATGACGATTTCCGCCACCGCATCACCCTGATCGACGATATCGATCTGGACATCCAGCCCAGCCAGACGGAAGACGGCTGGTTCGATCTCGGCCTGGACATCCAGGTCGATGGCCGCACCGTGCCGCTGGCTCCGCTGCTGCACACGGTGCTGCAGACCGATCCGCGCTGGCTGCGCGGGCAGATCGATGCCATCGATGACGACGAGCACGTGATGCTGTCGGCCGACGACAACACTCATCTGGCGATTCGCGCCGCGCGCCTGAAGCCGGTCATTGCCTTGCTCGCCGATCTGTTCACCCAGCGCGATGCCCCCTTGCGGGTATCGGCGCGTGACCGTGGCCGCCTGCGCGCCCTGCAGGACGATGCGCGCCTGCAGTTCAAGGGCCACCAGGACACCCGTGCGCTGGTGCAGCGGCTGATCCAGACTCCGGCGCCAACCGAGGTCACTCCCCCGGCCGGGCTGGCCGCCTCCCTGCGTCCTTACCAGCTGCAGGGCCTGGCCTGGCTGCAGTACCTGCGGCAGCAGGACCTCGGCGGCGTGCTGGCCGACGACATGGGCCTGGGCAAGACACTGCAGACCCTGGCCCATATCCTGCTGGAAAAGGAACAGGGCCGGCTGCAGCAGCCGGCGCTGGTGGTGGTGCCCACCTCGCTGCTGCATAACTGGACCAGTGAAGCGGCCCGCTTCGCCCCCGACCTGCGTGTGCTGGCGCTGCATGGCGCCGACCGGGCCGCCCACTTCGATCGCATCGGCGAACACGATCTGGTACTGACCACCTACCCGCTGGTGTGGCGCGATGAAGAGGCCCTGCTGGCCCACGACTATCACCTGCTGATCCTCGACGAGGCACAGCAGGTCAAGAACGCAAAATCGAAGGCGGCCATCGCCATGCGCACGCTGCACGCGCGCCATCGCCTATGCCTGACCGGTACGCCGCTGGAAAACCACCTGGGCGAGCTGTGGGCGCAGTTCGATTTCCTGCTGCCCGGCCTGCTGGGCAACGAGAAGCAGTTCAACCAGCATTGGCGCCATCCCATCGAGCGCGGCCACGACCCGCAGCGCGCGCACCTGCTCGCCCAGCGCCTGCGCCCGTTCATGCTGCGCCGGCGCAAGGACGAGGTCGCTGCCGAGCTGCCACCGAAGACCGAGATCACCCGCACGGTGGCGCTGGAAGGCGCACAGCGCGATCTGTACGAAACCGTGCGCGCATCAATGGAAGCCAAGGTTCGTGAAGCCGTGGCCGCGCAGGGCCTGGGACGCAGTCATATCCTGGTGCTGGACGCCCTGCTGAAGCTGCGCCAGGTCTGCTGCGACCCGCGGCTGCTGCCCGGTGAGACCGGCAAGCGCAGTGCGCCGTCGGCCAAGCTGGACCTGCTGCGCGAGATGCTGCCGGAGATGGTGGAAGAAGGCCGGCGCATCCTGCTGTTCTCGCAGTTCACCAGCATGCTGGCGCTGATCGCACAGGCACTGGATGAGATGGGCCTGGCTCATGTGCAGCTGACCGGCGATACCCAGGACCGGGCCACGCCGGTGCAGCGCTTCATGGCGGGTGAGGTGCCGATTTTCCTCATCAGCCTGAAGGCCGGTGGTGTCGGCCTGAACCTGACCGCTGCCGATACGGTCATCCACTTTGACCCTTGGTGGAACCCGGCTGCCGAACGGCAGGCGACCGATCGCGCCCACCGTATCGGCCAGGAGCAACCGGTGTTCGTCTACCGGCTGATCGCCGCCGGCAGCATCGAAGAACGCATTGCCGAGCTGCAGCAGCGCAAGGCGGCGCTGGCCGATTCCATTCTCGAAGGTGGTAACGCCAGCGGTCCGCGCTTCAACGATGAGGATCTGGAAGCACTGCTGGCGCCACTGCCGGGGGTGGTGCCGAAGGGCAAGCGGGGGCGGCTGGCGCGGGCCTGAAGCGTCGGCCGGTCAGGTCCCATTGCGGCATGAAAACGATTCCCATACAGGGCTGGCGCTACAATCGCGGGCTGTGCCCACAATGGAATTGACCGATGCCCCTGCCCGCCTTCAAGGCCTATGACATCCGCGGCCGCGTGCCGGAAGAACTGAACGAAGACCTCGCCCGTCGCATCGGCGTGGCCCTGGCCGCTCAGCTCGCGCCGGGCCCGGTGGTCCTGGGACATGACGTCCGCCTGACCAGCCCGGCCCTGCAGGACGCGCTCGCCGCCGGCCTGCGTGGTGTCGGCCGCGAAGTGATCGACATCGGCCTGTGTGGCACCGAGGAAGTCTATTTCCAGACCGACCACCTGGGCGCCGCCGGTGGCGTGATGGTGACCGCCAGCCACAACCCGATGGACTACAACGGGATGAAGCTGGTCAAGGAAAACGCACGGCCGATCAGCTCCGACACCGGCCTGTTCGCGATCTCCGACGCCGTGGCCGCCGATACCGGCAGCGCGCAGCCGGCGAGCGCAGCGCAGACCGCGCGCCACGACAAGAGCGCCTACATCGACCACCTGCTCAGCTACGTAGACGCCAGCAAGCTCAAGCCGCTGAAGCTGGTGGTCAACGCCGGTAACGGCGGTGCCGGCGCCATCGTCGACCTGCTCGCGCCGCACCTGCCGCTGGAATTCATCCGCATCTGCCATGAACCCGATGGCAACTTCCCCAATGGCATCCCCAACCCGCTGCTGCCGGAAAACCGCGCCGCCACCGCCGAGGCCGTGCGCGAACACGGTGCCGACTTCGGCATCGCCTGGGACGGCGATTTCGACCGCTGCTTCTTCTTCGACCACACCGGCCGCTTCATCGAGGGCTACTACCTGGTCGGTCTGCTGGCCAAGGCCATCCTCGCCCGCCAGCCGGGCGGCAAGGTCGTGCACGATCCGCGCCTGGTCTGGAACACGGTGGAAATGGTCGAAGCGGCCGGCGGCGTGCCGGTGCTGTGCAAGAGCGGCCACGCCTTCATCAAGGAAAAAATGCGCGCCGAGGACGCGGTGTACGGCGGTGAGATGAGCGCCCACCACTACTTCCGCGAATTCGCCTATGCGGACTCCGGCATGATCCCGTGGCTGCTGATCGCGCAGCTGGTGTCCGAGAGCGGCCGCTCGCTGGCCGACTGGGTGGAAGACCGCATGGCGGCCTTCCCCTGCAGCGGCGAGATCAACTTCAAGGTGGCTGACGCCAAGGCGGCCGTCGCGCGCGTGATGGAGCACTTCGCCGCACAGGCGCCGGCGCTGGACCACACCGACGGCATCAGCGCCGATTTCGGCGACTGGCGCTTCAACCTGCGCAGCTCCAATACTGAACCGCTGTTGCGACTGAATGTGGAAGCCCGCGGTGACGCCGCGCTGTTGCAGGCACGCACCGACGAGCTCTCCCGCCTTATCCAGCAGTAACCAAGGAAGATCATGAGCAACATCCAGCCTGTCATCCTGTCCGGTGGCTCCGGCACCCGCCTGTGGCCGCTGTCGCGCGAAGCCTACCCGAAGCAGTTCCTGCCGTTGGCCGGCCAGCTGACCATGCTGCAGGCCACATGGAAGCGGGTAGCCCCCATCGCCAGCCGCGGGCCGCTGGTGATCGCCAACGAGGAACACCGCTTCGTTGCCGCCGAACAGCTGCAGCAGGTCGGCGCGGAGCCTGCCGCGATCATCCTCGAGCCGGTTGGCCGCAACACCGCGCCAGCGATCGCGGTGGCTGCCCTGGAAGCCACCCGTGACGGTGCCGATGCGCTGCTGCTGGTGCTGCCCTCGGACCACGTAATCACCGATGAGGCAGCATTCCGCAGCGCCGTGCAGGCGGCTGCCAGCGCGGCCGAAGCCGGCAAGTTGGTGACCTTCGGCATCGTGCCCACGGGCCCGGAAACCGGCTATGGCTACATCAAGGCGGCCGATGGCCAGGGACTGCGCGCCGTCGAGCGTTTCGTCGAGAAACCCGACCTGGAGACCGCCAGTGGCTACGTGGCCAGCGGCCAGTACTACTGGAACAGCGGCATGTTCCTGTTCAAGGCGTCGCGCTACCTGCAGGAGCTGGAACGCTTCCAGCCGGCGATGCTGGCCGGCAGCCGCACGGCGTGGCAGCAGTCGCGCCGCGATGCCGACTTCACCCGCTTGGACAAGGACGCGTTCACCGCTGTGCCGTCTGATTCCATCGATTACGCGGTGATGGAAAAGACCGCCGATGCGGTGGTGATTCCGCTCGACGCAGGCTGGAACGATGTCGGCTCGTGGACCGCGCTGCGCGATGTCTCGCAGCAGGATGGCGAAGGCAATGCCCACCAGGGCGATGTGATCGCCATCGACTGCCGCAACACCTACGCCTACGGCCAGCGCCTGGTGGCGATGGTCGGACTGGACGACGTGATCGTGGTGGAGACCGACGATGCGGTGCTGGTCGGCAAGGCTGACCGCATGCAGGAGGTCAAGACGGTGGTGGCGCAGCTGAAGGCCGACGGCCGCAACGAAGCCACCTGGCACCGCAAGGTCTACCGCCCGTGGGGCGCCTACGATTCGATCGACAACGGCGAGCGTTTCCAGGTCAAGCGCATCACGGTCAAGCCGGGCGGCACGCTGAGCCTGCAGATGCACCACCATCGCGCCGAACACTGGATCGTGGTCAGCGGCACCGCCGAGGTGACCCGCGGCGACGAAGTGATCCTGCTGAGCGAGAACCAGAGCACCTACATCCCGCTGGGCGTGACCCATCGCCTGCGCAATCCGGGCAAGCTGCCGCTCGAGCTGATCGAAGTGCAGTCTGGCAGTTACCTGGGCGAGGATGACATCGTGCGCTTCGAGGATACCTACGGGCGCAGTTGATCAGGCGCCTGCGGGCTTGACGGTAGCGCCGGCCCATGGCCGGCGAGTGCAGCGGCTTGCAATCACCCGCCCGGCATGGCCCGGCGCTACCGCTATCAGGCAATCTCCGCCATCACGCGCTTCAGGCCGTCCTGCCAGGACGGCAGCACGATGTCGAAATCCTGCTGCAGCCGGCGGTTGTCCAGCACCGACCACGCCGGACGCTTGGCCGGGGTCGGATACTCGGAACTGGGAATCGCTTCGACGGCCGGCACCTTGGCCAGCACGCCGCTGGACAACGCTTCGGCAAAGATCGCCTCGGCGAATCCATGCCAGCTGGTCTGGCCGCTGGCGGTCAGGTGCCAGGTGCCCGACAGCTGCCCGGGGTGCTGCAGCGCCTGTGCGGTGACATCGGCGATCAGCGCGGCCGGGGTCGGCGTACCGATCTGGTCGGCCACCACCCGCAGCTGGTCGCGCTCGGCGCCCACCCGCAGCATCGTGCGCAGGAAATTGGCGCCGTGCGAGGCGTACACCCACGCCGTGCGGAAGATCAGGTGGCGGCCACCGGCGCCGCGAACAGCCTCTTCGCCATCCCGCTTGCTGGTGCCATAGACGCCCAGCGGCGCGGTCGCTTCGTCTTCGCGGTAGGGCGCGCTGCCCTGGCCATCGAACACGTAGTCCGTGGAGTAATGCACGAACGGCACGCCATGGGCCGCACACCAGCGCGCAATCACGCCCGGCGCCTGTGCGTTGGCCGCGAACGCGGCCTCCACGTCCTGCTCGGCACGATCGACTGCCGTGTACGCGGCAGCATTGACCACCACCGACGGCTGCAGGCGGTCCAGCAGCGCCGGCAGGCTGTCGGGCTGGCCGAAATCGGCCACCTCGCACGCACTGCCGTCGGGGAGCTGGCCACTGCGCGTGGTCGCCAGCACCGGCCCCAACGGGACCAGCGCGCGCAGCAGTTCCTGCCCGACCTGGCCGTTGCCGCCAAATACCAGCACGGTCATGGAACGTAGACCGGCAGGCGGTCTTCGGCGATGTCCTTCAGGAACGGTGCGCTCTCATCCTTGGCCGACAGGGTCGGTGCGCTCACCGGCCAGTCCACCGCGATGTCGGCATCGTTCCAGCGCACGCCGGCATCGAAGTCCTTCAGATAGACCTCGGTGCACAGGTAGCTGAACACCGCACGCTCGGACAGCACGGCGAAGCCGTGGGCGAAGCCTTCCGGAATCCAGAACTGCTTCTTGTTCTCCGCGCTCAGCACCACCGCTTCCCACTGGCCGAAGGTCGGCGAGCCGCGACGGATGTCGACGGCGACGTCATAGACCTCGCCTTCCAGCACGCTGACCAGCTTGCCCTGCGGGCGCGGCCACTGGTAATGCAGGCCGCGCAGCACGCCCTGCGCCGAGGTCGAGACGTTGCTCTGGACGAACCGGTCCGGTAGGCCCAGCGCGGCGAAGCGCTCGGCGTTCCAGGTCTCGAAGAAGTACCCACGGGCATCGCCGAACACCGCCGGCTCGATCACCACGCAGCCGGGCAGCTTGGTTTCAATCACTTTCACGGAACGACTCCACGCAGGGCGAGCTTGTGCAGGTACTGGCCGTAGCCATTCTTGATCAGCGGGGCGGCCAGCGCCTCCAGCTGCTCGGCATTAATCCAACCCTGGCCGAAGGCGATTTCTTCCGGGCAGCAGACCTGCAGGCCCTGCCGGGTCTGGATGGTCTCGATGAAGTTGGAGGCTTCCAGCAGGGACTGGTGGGTGCCGGTATCAAGCCAGGCATAACCGCGGCCCAGCGCTTCCAGATGCAGGTTGCCCTCGGTAAGGTAGCGCTTGTTGAGATCGGTGATCTCCAGCTCGCCACGCGGCGACGGCTTCAGTTCGGCGGCATGGGCGCTGGCGTTGCCGTCGTAGAAGTACAGACCGGTGACCGCATAGTTCGAGCGCGGGTTTTCCGGCTTTTCCACCAGGTCCACCACCTTGCCGCTCGTGTCGAACTCGGCCACGCCGTAGCGCTCCGGGTCGTTCACCCAGTAGCCGAACACGGTCGAGCCGTCCACGCGCTGGTCAGCGCGCTTGAGCACCTCGCGCAGGCCGTGGCCGTGGAAGATGTTGTCACCCAGTACCAGGCAGCTCGGCTTGCCGGCCACGAAGTCGCGGCCGATCAGGTAGGCCTGCGCCAGGCCGTCGGGGCTGGGCTGCACGGCGTACTGGATGTCCATGCCCCACTGCGAACCGTCGCCCAGCAGCTGCTGGAACAACGCCTGTTCGTGCGGGGTGTTGATGATCAGCACTTCACGGATGCCCGCCAGCATCAGCACGCTGAGCGGGTAATAGATCATCGGCTTGTCGTACACCGGCAGCAGCTGCTTGCTGACGCCCTTGGTGATCGGATACAGCCGGGTGCCGGAGCCGCCGGCCAGGATGATGCCTTTACGCTGCGTCATGTTCTCTCCCGGTATCAGGCGCTGGTGCCGATGCGCTGCAGGCGGTAGCTGCCATCCAGCACGCCGTTCACCCACTCCTGGTTGTCCAGATACCAGTCAACGGTGAAGGCAATGCCCTGCTCGAAGGTGTAGGCCGGTTCCCAGCCCAGGTCGTTCTTCAGCTTCGAGGCATCGATCGCGTAGCGGCGGTCATGACCGGGGCGATCGGCCACGTAGGTGATCTGGCTGCTGCGCGGCTGGCCATCCTCACGCGGGCGGCGGGCATCGAGCAGCGCGCAGATCGCCTGCACGACTTCGATGTTCTGCTTTTCCGAATTGCCGCCGACGTTGTAGGTCTCGCCGACCTGGCCCTTGGCCAGCACGGTACGGATTGCTTCACAGTGGTCGGTGACGAACAGCCAGTCACGCACCTGCTTGCCGTCGCCGTACACCGGCAGCGGTTCGCCGGCCAGTGCCTTGGCGATCACCAGCGGGATGAGCTTTTCAGGGAAGTGGTACGGGCCATAGTTGTTGGAACAGTTGGTGGTCAGCACCGGCAGCCCGTAGGTGTGATGGAACGCGCGCACCAGGTGGTCCGAAGCAGCCTTGGACGCCGAGTACGGCGAATTGGGCGCGTACGGGGTGGTCTCGCTGAACTTGCCGGTCTCGCCCAGGGTGCCGTACACCTCGTCGGTGGACACGTGCAGGAAGCGGAAGGCCGCGCCCTGCTCGGCCGGCAGGCCCTTCCAATGGTCGCGCACCGCCTCCAGCAGACCCAGGGTGCCGACCACGTTGGTCTGGATAAAGGCACCCGGACCGTCAATGGAGCGGTCAACGTGGCTTTCGGCAGCGAAGTTCAGCACCGCGTCGGGCTGGTGTTCGGCCAGCAGGCGGGCCACCAGGGCGCTGTCGCCGATGTCACCCTGCACGAACACATGGTTCGGGTTGCCGTCCAGGCTGGACAGGGTCTTCAGGTTGCCGGCGTAGGTCAGCGCGTCGAGATTGACGACCTTGATGCCGCGGGCGACTGCTTCGAGAACGAAGTTGCCGCCAATGAAACCGGCGCCGCCGGTGACAAGCCAAGTGGACACTACCTGATCTCCTGTTATTTTGATTTCTTCCAAAGGAAGCGCTCAGCACGCTTCGATACAGCGGCACAGCATACATGGCGCCGAACTTCACGACTGCGTGCAGAACGTGAATGACGGGACAGAAGCGCCCCTTTTTGCGGCATCGCAGCAAAACCATACGCATTCGCATGGTCACCTCAAGCCAGCTAGAATCAGGATCCCACCCCCGAACCGGTTGCTGTGCGAGGACCGGACGTTTCCCGTTACTGTGAGCCGGCCAGTGGTCGGCACTACAAGGATCGAGTACCAGATGAAAATCCTCGTCGCGTACAAGCGCGTGGTGGACTACAACGTCCGCATTCAGGTCAAGCCGGACGGCTCCGGCGTGGTCACCGACGGCGTCAAGCTGTCGCCCAACCCCTTCGATGAAATCGCCCTGGAAGAAGCCCTGCGCCTGCGCGACAAGGGCATCGCCACCGAAGTCGTGGTCGCCACCATCGCCCCGGCCGACGCCCAGGCGCACCTGCGCAATGGCCTGGCCATGGGTGCAAACCGTGCCATTCACGTCGTTACCGATCAGGCCATCCAGCCGCTGACCGCCGCCCGCACCCTGCTCAAGCTGGTCGAGAAGGAACAGCCGGACCTGGTGATCCTCGGCAAGCAGGCCATCGACGACGATGCCAACCAGACCGGCCAGATGCTGGCCACGCTGTGGGGCCGCCCGCAGGCGACCTTCGCCAGCAAGCTGGAGATTGCCGACGGCAAGGCCACGGTGACCCGCGAAGTCGATGCCGGCCTGGAAACGCTTGAAGTGGACCTGCCGGCCGTTGTCACCACCGACCTGCGCCTGAACGAACCGCGCTTCATCAAGCTGCCGGACATCATGAAGGCCAAGGCCAAGCCGCTGGAGAGCCTGCAGCTGGCCGACCTCGGCGTTGAAGCCGCCGATACCTTCAAGACCACCCAGTACGCCGCGCCGTCCAAGCGCAGCAAGGGTGTAATGGTCAAGGACGCGGCCGAACTGGTTGCCGCACTCAAGCAGAAGGGGCTACTGTAATGAGCAAGATTCTCGTCATCGCCGAGCACCAGGACGGCAAGCTCAACGCCGCCACCGCCAAGACCGTCAGCGCCGCCGCCGCCATCAGCGGTGCCAGCATCGACGTGCTGGTGCTGGCCGCCGACCCGGCCGCCGTGGCTGCTGAAGCCGCGAAGATCGCCGGCGTCGCCAAGGTCCTGACCGTGGCCAACGCTGCCAACGCGCAGGCCATCGCCCAGGTGCTGGCCCCGCAGATCGCGCAGCTGGCCAAGGGTTACACCCACGTCTTCGGCCCGTCGACCACCTTCGGCAAGGACCTGATGCCCTGCGTGGCCGCCCTGCTGGGCGTCAACCAGGTGTCCGACCTGATGGCCGTGGAAGGCAGCCACACCTTCAAGCGCCCGATCTACGCGGGCAACGCCATCATCACCGTTGAAGCACCGGCCGACCAGATCGTCGTCGCCACCGTGCGCGCCGCATCGTGGCCGGAAGCGGCCCAGGGTGGCAGCGCCGCCGTTGAAGCCGCCAGCGTCGATGCGGCCCTGCCGACGCACACCCGCTTCGTCGGCCTGGCCGCCGGTGCCAGCGACCGCCCTGACCTGCAGAGCGCCAAGCGCGTGGTCTCCGGTGGCCGTGGCGTCGGTTCGGAAGAGAACTTCAAGGTCATCTTCCAGCTGGCCGACAAGCTCGGTGCCGCCGTCGGTGCCTCGCGCGCCGCGGTCGATGCCGGCTACGTGCCCAGCGACCTGCAGGTCGGCCAGACCGGCAAGATCATCGCGCCGGAACTGTACGTGGCCGTCGGCATCAGCGGTGCCATCCAGCACCTGACCGGCATCAAGGATGCCGGCACCATTGTCGCCATCAACAAGGATGCGGATTCGCCGATCTTCGAGATCGCGGATATTGGGCTGGTCGGGGATCTGTTCACCATCCTGCCGGAACTGGAAGCAGCACTTTGAATCTGGACTCCGGCTTCCATCATGGGTGAGTACGCTATGCGCGCTGAGGCAGGCAATCAGAATCGTCCGGACAGTGGCCCCACCCCCGACGTTTCAGTGGTGGCGCCCGTGTACGGTTGTGAAGGTTGCCTTGAACAGCTTTCCGAACGTGTTGCCGCTGCGATCTCGGGCATGGGCCTGACGCACGAACTCATCCTGGTGGACGACCAGAGTCCCGATCAGTCCTGGCAGCGGATCTGCGAACTCGGGAAGCTGTCTTCCCGGGTTCGCGGCCTGCGCCTGTCCCGCAACTTCGGACAGCATGCGGCAATCAGTGCGGGGCTGCAGTACGCTCAGGGCCGCCGTGTCATCGTCATGGATTGCGACCTGCAGGATGTCCCCGAGGAAATTCCCTCGCTGCTGGCAGGCCTGGAAGGTGACAACGAGATCGTGCTGGGCCAGCGGGTGGAACGCCAGGACACCTGGCTGAAGCGAAGCGGTTCCAGTGCTTTCTACAAGACACTGGGGTGGCTGACGGACACCGACTACGATCCTTCGACGGCCAATTTCGGTGCCTACAGCCGCAAGGCTGTCGATGCCATGAATGCGATGCCCGAGACGGATCGCTTCCTCCCGCTGATGGCCCGCTGGACCGGTTTTAAAACCCTGCGCGTACCGGTATCGCATGGTCGTCGTACGGAGGGCAAGAGCGGCTACACGCTGCGCAAGCTCCTGCAGATGGCGACCCGGATCGCGCTGTCGTTCTCGGACAAGCCCCTGCGGCTGGTGATGACGGCGGCATTTGCACTGGCCGCCATTGGTGCGGGCATCGCGCTTCTCGCGGTCTACCGTTACTGGACCGGTGACATCAGGGTGGCGGGCTTCACCAGCATCCTCGCTTCAATCTGGCTGGTGGGCAGCTTCATCATGGGCAGCCTGGGCGTGGTCGGCCTCTACATCGGCCGCATCCACAGCGAATCGAAGCGGCGTCCCCAGTTCATCATCTGGCAAGACACGTGGCAGGGCACGCATTCGAATGTCTCTGAAGATTGATTTTTCCCCGGCCGACAGTGCGCGTTTCGGCATCCGTGTCGAGCGCGGCAGTTTCAATGCGCAATCCCCTCTTGCCGAGGTGGTTGACTGCATCGCCGCGTCATCGGCCGATCTGCTGATCATCCGCGTACCTGCAGGGCGGACCGATATCGCCCTGGCGCTGCAGCGGGCGGGCGAGACGGTCATTCCCGCCGATACACTGGTTTACCACGGCATTGACCTCACCCCGGAATCGGGCGAGTTGTCTACCTCGGTGCGACGTGCGACCCCGGCGGATCGTCCGGCCATCATCGACATCGCCACGGCAGGCTTCCAGGGCTACCGGTCGCATTATTCCGCCAACCCGCTGATACCTCCCGCGCTGGTCCTGGAAGGCTACGTCGAGTGGGCCCACAGCCGTCTGCAACCGCAGGATGAGCTCCAATCCACTTGGGTCGTGTCCGATGCACAGGCCATTGCCGGATTCGCAACCTGCGACATCAAGGACGGCGTCGCCGATATCCTGCTCAACTCGGTTCATCCGCGGTTTGAACGCCGTGGACATTACGGCCGCCTGCTCCGCCACGTCATGCGTCATCATGCCGGCCTGGGCAACCATCGCCTGGTCATTTCCACGCAGATATGGAACTACACCGTGCAGCGCCAATGGGCCCGCGCGGGTCTGTTGATCGACTGCGCATTCGATACCTACCACATAGATCGCCGCATGCAACGCGACCCGATGCATTCCCTCGGTGAGGGCACACGATGAGCTACCTCTTCATTGCCCTCACGATCGTACTCACCGTCTACGGCCAGCTGATCCTGAAATGGCAGGTTGGCATCCACGGCCATCTGCTCGCAGCACCACTGCAGCCCTTGAACCTGGTGCAGCTGCTGCTCAAGCCTTGGGTCATTTCCGCTTTTGCGGCGGCCTTCGGCGCGTCCCTGTGCTGGATGGCCGCCATCAGCAAGATGCCGATCAGCCGGGCCTACCCGTACATGGCGATCAACTTCTTCCTGGTCGCGCTGTTTGCCAGCGTGATCTTCCGGGAGCAGCTGGATGGATACAAGATCGCCGGAACGCTGATCATCATGCTGGGCGTGGTCGTGCTGTCACGATCGGTCGCCTGAAACCACTCCAACGCCCGCTGCGAGGCACTCTTTTGATTCCCTTTAACAAGCCCTTCATGACGGGGCGCGAGCTCTGGCACATCGCGCAAGCACACGCCAACGGTCATCTGTCCGGCGATGGTCAATTCACCAAACGCAGCCACGTCTGGCTGGAGCGGCGCACGGGTGCCCAGCGTGCCCTTCTAACCCACAGCTGCACGGCAGCCCTGGAGATGTCGGCATTGCTGCTCGACCTGCAGCCCGGCGACGAAGTGATCATGCCGTCCTACACCTTCGTTTCCACCGCCAACGCGTTTGTTCTGCGTGGCGCGGTCCCGGTGTTCGTCGACATCCGTAAAGACACGTTGAACCTGGATGAACGCCTGGTCGAAGCAGCGATCACCCCACGCACCCGGGCCATCTGCGCAGTCCACTACGCGGGCGTCGCATGTGAGATGGATACCCTGGTCGACATCGCTGCACGTCATGGGCTGGCGCTTGTCGAAGATGCTGCCCAGGCCATCATGTCCAGCTACAAGGGGCGCCCGCTGGGCACCATCGGAGAGCTGGGTGCCTTCAGCTTCCATGAGACCAAGAACATCATCTCGGGGGAAGGCGGCGCCCTTCTCTGCCGTGACGCCGAGTTTGGCGAGCGCGCCGAGATCCTGCGCGAGAAGGGTACAAATCGCAGCCGCTTCTTCCGCGGGCAGGTTGATAAGTACACCTGGGTCGATGTTGGCTCATCGTTCCTTCCCGGTGAGATCACCGCAGCGTTCCTCTGCGCGCAGATAGAGGAAGCAGACCAGATCACCGCGCGTCGACTGGCAATCTGGGAGCGGTATCAGCAGTGGGCGGCACCGCATGAGGCCGCCGGCCGCCTGCGTCGGCCGATTGTGCCGGACGACTGCCAGCACAATGCGCACATGTTCTACATGCTGCTCCCGGACCTCGATGCCCGCACGCGATTCATAACCGAAATGAAGGCCCGCGGCGTGCAGACCGTGTTCCATTACATCCCGCTGCATTCCGCCCCGGCTGGACTGCAGGCAGGGCGTACACACGGCGATCTGCGCAACACCAACGAGCTCAGTGAGCGGCTGGTCCGCATGCCGTTGTGGATCGGCGTCGAGGATCATCTCGATGCGATCTTCGCGGCCGCCGACGAGGTCCTGGGCATGGCGGAATGACGGGCGCCGCCCAGCCTGCCGCCGGATTGCTCCATCAGTGTTCCAGCTGGTGGCAGGGGTTGGCGCGGTTCCGTAGAGGCCAACTGATCGTTCTGGTCGTCGCCGCGTTGCTGGTCGTGCTGGCGGGCTCCCGCCAGTACAGCAGTGCCGAGCTCACGCTGAACGTGGAATTGCCGGCTGCCGGGTCATTGCAGGTGTTCTTCGACCAGGGCAATGGTTTCTCCGAGGCCGGGTCAGTGACGCGGGAGCTGCCCGCAGGCAGCTCGCATCTGCAGCTGCAGCTCCCCCCGGGACGTACCTTCACGCTTCGCCTGGATCCCCCCACCAGCGCGTCGACCGTCGCTGTACGCGATGTGCGGATCGAGGGCTCAATGCCCTCGGCTGCGACTTCGCTTGTCCCCACCCATCTGAACGAGCTCGTTCCCATCGAAGCGTCAGGCCAGGATGGGCGCTACCAGTTGCTGCCAGGTGCTGGCGACCCGCAACTGGTGGTGGCACTTCCCACGCCTGCGGAGAATGCATCCCGCCTGCAGCATCGACTTGCGCGGCTGGCCTGGGTCGGCCTCGGCCTCTGTCTTGCGATCGCGATGGGCCTGCAGATGGCTCATACCGGTGGCTATGCATGGCCGTCACTGATCTGCGCATCGCTGGTGCTCGCGCTGGCAGGGTTTGCCACCCTCTCCCCCTCGGTCAGCCCTGACGAGGACCTGCATGAGGCGGGGGCACGATATTTCAGCACTCATTGGCTGCCGCCGGCGCTTGATTCGCCGGAGATGCTGCCCTCGTACCAGGCGAGTCCCTACGGCGTCAGCTATCTTGCCGAATGGAACGTAACGTACTTGTTCGCAGGCAAAGCGAGCAACGTCGCAGCGAAGGCTGGCCTGACCGAACGTCAGGGCTTCAGGCTCTACCAGGCATCGATATTGCTGTTGCTGATCGCAGCCGTTTTCCTGCTGCGTCTCTCTCCGTTCACCCTTGTACCGGTCCTGGTCACGCCGCAGGCGTGGTATGTCTTTTCGTACATGAACGGCGATGCGCTGCCTCTGGCCGCCGCAAGCCTTGCTGCAGGCATTGCGTTGACACGCGAGAGTCCGCTGCGCAGCTACCTGCTGGGTGAGCGCCACGCCGAGCGGGTGGTGATCGTGCACGCCCTGCTGTTCGCGCTGTGCCTGGGCCTGCTTATCATCTCCAAGCGGAACTATTGGCCAATCGCGGTCTTCATCGCCACCGCGCTGGCATCAGCTGGATTGCGCCTACCGGTCCGCTCGTCGCTTGCCATCGCGATCGTCTGCACGTCGGGAATCCTGTGGGCGGCCGCAGGACACGCACTTCATCAGGCTTACGCACTCGGCTGGCTCCTGGCCCTCCTGTCCGCCGCTTCAATGATGATCCTGGCTTACGACGGCTGGAGACTTGTCCGCAGCCGGATGCTGGCGCCTGCCTGCCGCCTCGGCGCGCTGTTTGCGCTGGCCCTGGCGTTGGCAGCTCCATGGATCGCGGTGGATGTCCTGCGCAATGGAAGTGGCTCGCAGAAGGCGGAGCTGGTCGATCATCTACGTGAAGTCCATGCAGCTCCCGGATTCAAACCCGGCGACGCGGCACCGTCCCCCGGCCTTCGCTTGTATGAACAGGGCTATTCGCTCCCGCAGATGCTCCGGCCCCCCCTGCTATGGCAGGTGGGCACGGCCAAGAGCCTGTTCGGCGTCTACGGCTACATGCAGTACTACGCTCCACTGGCCTATTACCAGGCGATCTGGGGTCTGACTACGCTGCTGGTGCTTCTGGCGCTATGCACTGCGGCAACGTCGCAGCCGCTGCAGCTGGGACGCAGCCAGCTCGTGCTGGCTGTCGGCGCGGCGGTCAGCCTGCTGGGCGCGTCCCTGCTGCACAGCTGGACCTATGATTTCCAGGCCCAAGGCAGGTACGTGCTCGGCATCTGTGTACTGCTCGGCGCCCAACTCTCACACCTGCGACCAGGCTCGCAGCTCGAGCGGCTGGCACATCATGCCGTGGCTGCAGCCGTGGTACTGGGCGCCTGTTCGTTCCTGTGGATCGCATTGCCGAACCTGACGCCTTGATCCAAGGCGCTACCTGCGGATATCCCGCAGGTGGCGTCACGTCAGGCAGTGATGCGCAACCAGCGCTGTTCAACGGCCTTGGCAAAAGGCCCTTCACCAACGCAATGCTGGATACGTTGCCGGATCGGCTCCAGGATGGCCCTGCTGTCGACCACCTGCTGCAGGACATCCAGCCATGCCGCTTCGTCGTTCTCGACCAGCAAGCAGTCATTGGCTGCCCCGGCACTGTAGGCAGGGACGTTTGACGCAAGCGTAGGCACGCCGATCGCCGCGTAATCAAGCACCTTGATGCCGCTCTTTGCCCGGTTGAACGTAGTGGCCATCAGCGGTGCCAGGCCAAGGTCAAAGGGGCCCTGGCCGACGAACCAGCGCACGAACGCAGGATAGGATGCTCCTACATGCGCTGGCGGCGAATGCACATCGACCCAGTCAGGCAGTGCTACCGACGCTGCATTCACCCCGATCAGGGTCAACGAAAAACTTCCAGGGCGCGATGCCTGCAGACGACCCAGCACCCGTTGCAGGAATGCGTAGTCCTCGTCGTGGGTCCTCGTACCCATGTACACCAGTTTCAACTTCGGGGTTGGTTGTAGTGGCGTGCGCGGGGCACCCCACAGGTCCGGGTCCAGAATGTTTGGCATGAAAACGGCGTTACCCCCGGCAGACCGGATTTCCGATGCCAGAATCTCCGTCGAGCACCAGACCTCATCAGCCACGTCGATCGACGCACGCACGGCGCTGATCAGCTTTGCGTATGCATCGCGCTCCGGGTGCTCATCCATCGCCAACAGGTTGTCGTCGATGTCATAGATCAGCCGCGCGCCGATCCTTCTGGCCAGTACGGCCATCTGCTCGATCCGTTCGGCGTCCTGGATCGCGCCCCGGTTCCACAGGATGGCGTGCGGTTTGAACGCAGCGATCTCCTCGGGCATCAGGTAGCGGACATCGGCAGCGAAGCGCTCGGTGAACGCGTGCAGGCGGATGCTCGCGCACGGCGACATCACCGTGCCGTAGCGCTCGGGGATCACCGCAATCCGCTGGGCGTACTGCGAGCGCAGCGCAGGACGCAGATCCGTGCCGAATCGCTGTTTCATGCGGTTTCCTTTTCGTACAGACCTTCCAGCCATGTCACCAGCGCCTGCACCGCGTCGGCCGCAGTCGCGTCATGGGCCAGCATCAATGCATTGGGAACACCTTCCAGCCGCTCGGTGAAGGCACCGAGGCGGTTGGCGGCAATCGGCCGGCCATCGCGCAGGGCGTGCGACAGGGTGTAGGAATAGGTTTCCGGGGCCTGGGAAAGAAACAGGAACGCATCGGGATCATGCGCCTCGATCAGCTCATCCAGGTCCTGCTCCGCATAGGGACCGCTCCAGCTGAATCCAGGGTTCCTGGACATGTCCGTCTGCGGATAGCCGATCAGGTGGAACGCCAGCGGTGCACGCACACGTCGCGCTTCCTCGGCAATGGCCAGCAGGTGGTTCAGGCCCTTGTGCGCGGCCATCACCCCCAGCAGCAGCACGCGGTAGGGTCGCGCGCCACGCCCAAGCCGCCCCGGATTCGTGTCGATGCTGGACTCGTGGTAGACGGTCTGCACGGGAATGCCGGTGTAGCGCTGCATGCGCTGCGCCGCATCCTGGCTCGGTGCGAACACGGCCTGCGCGCCCAGCAGCGGCCACTGGTTGTTGGCGCGCCAGTTGCGGATGTCCGCCGCGCCGTTGGACGGGCGCTGGGCGATGCAGCTGTCACAGCCGCTCTCACCGGGCTCGCCGCAGTAGTTGCCGGTCGCGTCGGTCAGGGTGATCTGCGGGCAGATCGCATAGTTGTCATGCACGTGGAAGCTGTAGGGAAGCCCGGTCAGCGCCACCGCACGACGCACCGACGGGCCGAACCCGACCAGATGGTGGATCTGCAGCGTCCCGGTGCCCAGTGCCTGCAGCATCGCGGCCAGCTCATCGGGCGTGCGGTAGCGGAACAGGAACTCGAAGCCATCGAAGTCCGATGCATGGCTGACGTTGACCAGCCCCGCCCCGTTGTTGTCCTCCATCGGCCGTACGATCACCACTTCGCCGGCCTCGGCCAGCGAGGCACGCATGGCCTGCACGGCACGCTCGGTGCCTCCGCCCCAGGTGTGGGTCAACAGCACGGAGACCGGACGCGCCCTCGCCTTCCAGACCTCCAGGGTCAGCCGCACGCGCGCCGAGAAGCCCGGATCCATCGAACAGAACCGGGCAACCTGCGAACCGTAGTCCGGGTAGCGCTCGTCGATGATCTTCTGCGCGATGATCTTGCCGGGCTTGCTGTCGTCGGCGAAGCTCACTTCACCCACGTGTTCGACGAACACGTCCATGGCCAGGCGATGGCGGAAACCGAGGCGCCCCGAGCGCATGCAGAAGTCGTTCTCCTCGCCGTAGCCCTTGCCGAAGGCCTCGGCATCGAACAGGCCGGCCTTTTCCAGCGCGGCGCGGGAGATCAGCATGCAGAAGCCGACGCCGGTGGGAACGTCCACGGCCACACCGGCATTGATGCGGCGGGTCAGGTGGTCCAGTGCCGACGCATCCATCCCCTCGGGCAGGGCGTTCGCGCCCAGCTGGGGATAGCTGCAGATCGTGGCGTTGTTGGACAGCGCCGTGACCGAGCCGACATTGGGCCCCAGGTGGGCAACCATGCGGTCGACCCAGTCACCGGTCACGATCGTGTCACTGTTGAGCAGCAGGGCACCGATGCTGTCAGCCTGCTGCAGGGCGTGCGCCATGCCGGCATTGACGGTCAGCACGAAGCCCAGGTTCTGCGGGTTCTCGGCCAGGCGTACCGACGGCTCGCGGCTGGCCAGCTCACGCAGGTAGGCGGTCACTTCCGGCTCGGGCGAGCAGTCGTTGTAGATGTGCAGCCGGGTACGGCTGCGGTTGTGCGAGCGCAGCACCGAATCGATGCAGTTCCGCGTCTCTTCCAGGCCGCGGTAGACCGGCAGGACGATGTCGACCACGCCGACCTGGCGCGGCGCGTCGGCAGGCGCCACGGGCGCGGCAAGATCGGCAAGCGAGAAGGGGCGCTTGCCCAGCTCGCGACCACCACGGCGGCCCACCGCCAGGTAGTGCGCCAGCGCGTTCATGCCGGTCAGCGCAACATCCGGATTCTGGTCCAGATACTGCCGCGCGTTGAATTCGGGCCCCGGGCTGCGTCCTTCCGCCGCGCCATGCGCGAAGAAATGTGCGAACGGGTCGTTGCCTGCCACGTCCGGATAGGTTTCCAGATACCACGCCGGCGCGAAGTACGGATTGGGCAGGCGCCCTTCGGGAATGCCGTCGTAGAGGAAATGCAGCAGCGGATTGGCACCGCTGTCGCGCACGTCCGGATACTGGTTGAGGTACCACTCCTGGTCGAACAACGGGTGTGGCGTTCCCGAGTTGCGGTAATCCACCAGGTACTGGCCGAGCACCGGCCGCACGCCGCTGGACGACGGTGCGGTGCGCCGGCAGTAGCGCGGATCGAACCACGGGCTGGGCGCCAGGCCGAGGCGCTCGCCGATGCACAGGTACTGCATCAGGGCATCAAGCGGGGACGCTTTGAGGCCGAAACGCGCGCAGTACCAGGCCGGGTCGAACAGCGGGCTCGGTGACTTGCCTTCGGCACTGCCAAAGGACAGGAAGTGGCTGGGGCCTTCGGCAGCCGCCCCGGGCGAACGCAGGATGAAGCGCGCGTACCAGTGCCAGTCACAGACCCCCGCCCGGCGGGCAACCAGCAGCTTCAGGCGATCGGGAACCGGTGCGAACCAGTTGATGGACAGCACCTTGGCCGCCACCCGCTTGAGGCCACGCTTGAGTAGAGTCTTGTCGATGGACATGTAGGTGCCTTGCGGGTTCCTGTTTGCTCAGCGGCCAAGGGCACGGCGCCACCACGGGCGCACGAGGAGATTCAGCTTCCGGTCCTGCTCGTCCAGGCGCGGGATCACCGACGCCACCACATTGGCCACCGAGACTTCACGGGAATGATCCAGTGCCTGGCGCGTGTCGCTCATCCCTTCGATGACGCGACGCTCCAGCAGTGACAGGCCTTGGGCCAGGTTCGGCAGCTGCGACTCGACCACCGCATAGTGCTCCTCGGTGACGTCACTGTTCTTCTCCAGCAGTGCGCGCAGGCGCGCTTCCTCGGCGTTGAGCCGCCCGACCTCCCCGTTGAGACGCCCGATCTCGCCATGGGCGGCGGTCAGCCCCTGGTTCACCCGCTCGATCTCTTCCACGTTCTTGATGTTGCGACCCAGTGCATCGAAGAACTGGTTGATGGTCGCGAACTGGCCATCACGCGCAGCCTCTGCAAACTGCAGCAGTGCCTGCGGCTGATCCTCGCCCACCAGCAGCACGCCCAGCCCATGGGTGTGGGTGAATTCGAAGGACGGGAACTGCGAGGAAATCTCGCTCCAGTACTGCCACACGCCAAACCCGCGCTCGCGCACGCAGCTGTCGTGGAACAACACGACCGCGCGCGCCGACAGCTTGCTGCGCCACGTCTCGAAGTCTTCGCGGACGGCTTCGTAAGTGTGCAGGCCATCAACGTGCAGGATGTCGACCGATCCATCCGCGAAGTACTCCAGCGCCTGGTCGAAGCGCATCCGCATCATTTCGGAAATGCCGGCGTAATGGCGCTGCTGGTAGTCGCGAAGCTCGGCGTAGATTTCATTGCTGTAGAAACCGGCATGCTCGTCGCCTTCCCAGGTATCCACAGCGAACACGCGCGCACTGACCTGCTGGGCTTCCACCGCCTGGCAGAACGCCAGGAACGAGGCACCGTTGTGCGTACCCAGCTCCACGATGCTCTTCGGCCGCACCACTTCCACCAGCCAGCTGGCGAACGGAATGTGCCCAAGCCAAGCGCTGTGCGGCAGCTTGCGGGGCATCATCAGCATGTTCGGCGACAACGGGAAATCGATCATCTCAGTCTCTATCACGTGAACGACGCCGCAGCGTCCGGGTCGGCCAGCGCGGCCGTAATGAATGCATCGATGCTGGGGCTGCACAGCAGCGATTCAAACTGCTTTATCCGCTCCACCGGCCAGTTCCACCAGGCGATGTGCAGCAGCTGCTCGATCTGCGCTTCGCTGAAGCGCATGCGCACGACACGGCCAGGGTTGCCCGCGACGATGGCGTAGGGCGGGACGTCCCTGCTGACCACGGCACCGGCGCCGATGCAGGCGCCGTGGCCCACGGTCACTCCGGAGAGAACCAACGCGCCATGGCCGATCCACACATCGTTGCCGATGCGGGTCACGCCCTTGCTGTGCGGATGCCCGTCCTGGCCCGCACCCGGCGAATTGAACGCAATGCGCAACGGATGGGTGGTGACCCAATCCATGCGATGCTCGCCGCCACCGAAGATCAGCACGTCTTCGGCGAAGGAACAGAACGCGCCCACTTCGATGCGCTCGCCGGCGCTCCACAGCTTGAAGGTGGCACCGCCGTAGGTGAAGCGACCGATGCTGACACGCGGGTCGTCGGTGGTCAGCGGCGGAATGAAGCCATGGTTCATTCCGCTCCTCCCACCCGCTTCATGGTGACCTCATCGAAGGGGATGCCCACCAGGCCATAACGCAGCTTGGGCGAGGCGACCTTGATCAGCACCGCGTCATGCAGCCACGCATGCTGGGTGTTGGCGAACGGATCACCGTCGGCAATGGAAACGGTCATCGAGTAATCGCCGTTGGGCAGCATCGGCAACGTGAAGCGGAAACTGGCCTCAAGCGTCGTACCGGCCTCGACCTGCATCGGCGGTTGGATGTAGGTGAAGGTGTGCTCGCCGAACAGCGACTGGCCCAGCCGGTCCTTCACGAAGAAACCGATCAACGGACTGGACAGCGCCTGGTGTGCAGTGGCGCGCACACGCAGCAGCACATCCTCGCCACCGGCGAACGAGCTGAGGGTTTCGCCCTGCGGATCGCTGAGCAGCACCGAATCGATGCTGGCGACACCGGACTGCCAGCCAGCCGAATTGGCGACGTTGTCGAACATTTCCAGGCGCGTGTCCTGCTCCACCTGGGCCTTGGACCGCGGCTTGGCCGGCGCCGCCTCACGCGATGCCTGGCGCGAGGTCAGCTTCACCGTGTCGCCGTATACCTCCTGCGAGCAGTACTCGATGTAGGCGTTGCAGGTGTCCTCGGCAGTGCCGTGCATGACCATGTCGCCACGGTTGAGCCACACCGCGCTCTGGCAGAAGTTGAGCACCGAGGAGGTGTCATGGCTGACGAACAGCAGCGTGCCGGTTTCGCGGAACTTGCGCAGGAAGCGCATGCACTTCTGCACGAAGATCGCATCGCCCACGGCCAACGCTTCGTCGATCACCAGGATGTCCGCATCGACGTGCGCGATGACCGCGAACGCCAGTCGCACGTACATGCCGCTGGAGTAGGTCTTCACCGGCCGGTCGACGAAGTTGCCGATGTCGGCGAAGGCGATGATGTCGTCGAAACGGGCGTCGATCTGCTCGCGGGTCAGGCCGAGGATCGAGGCGCTCAGGTAGACATTCTCGCGCCCGCTGAATTCCGGGTTGAACCCCGCGCCGAGTTCCAGCAGGGCCGCCACGCGCCCCTTGACCTCGACCGTTCCGGAGGTGGCCTGCAGGGTGCCGCAGATGATCTGCAGCAGCGTCGACTTGCCCGACCCGTTGCGGCCGATGATGCCGACCGTGTCGCCGCGCCTCACTTCGAAGTCGACGCCCTTCAGCGCCCAGAACTCGTCGTAGTAGCGCCGCGGCGCCAGGCCCGCGGCACGACGCAGGCGCGGCAGCACGGCCTGCTTCAGCCGCTGGTGCGGCTGGTCATAGATCTGGAAGCACTTGGTGACGCCGCTGACCCGGATGGCGACATCGCTGGAGGGATCAGAGGACATCGGCAAACCCCCGGCGCATTTTCTGGAACGTCGCGAAACCGAACCACGCGACAAGCGCGGCCCCCACTGCGTACTTGCCCAGCCCGATGAAGTCCGGGGCATGACCCCACAGCAGGACCTCACGCGCCTGTTCGATGATGAACGTGAGCGGGTTGAGATAGATGTACGGCCGCAGCTTCTCCGGCAGGGCCTGCACCGGATACAGTACCGGTGCCATGAACAGCATCACCGTGGTGACGATGCCGGTGACTTGGCCGATGTCACGCAGGTAGACACCCAGTGCCGCCAGCAGCCAGGACACGCCCATGGTGCCGACCACCAGAGGGAAGATCACCACCGGCAACCACACTGCGGTCAGCGGGATCGAGCCGCGCAGGAGCAGCTGGGCGATCAGCAGTACCAGCACCGAAACCATCGAATGGAACAGGGTGGCGCCCATCGCGACCCACGGCAGGGTCTCCAGCGGGAACACGACGCGCTTCACGTAGCTGGCACTGTTGAGTATCAGGCCCGGTGCACGGTTGATGCACTCGGCGAACACGCCGTGGACGATGATGCCGACGAACAGGATGACGGCGAAATCACCATGGCTGCTGGTTTCCAGGCCCCAGCGCGCCTTGAACACCACCGAAAAAACGAAGGTGTAGACCGCCAGCATCAACAGCGGATTGAAGAAGGACCACGCCAGCCCGAAGACCGACCCTCGATACCGGCTGATGACCTCACGCTGGGTCAGCTGCCAGATCAGCATGCGATTGGAGACCAGGCTGCGGACAAGCGCACCCGGCGAACTGCCGAACTCGGCGTGGATGCCGCTCATTCGGCAGCGCCCGCCAGCGCCTTTTCCAGATCGAGCTGCAGGTCACCCAAGTCTTCCACACCCACGCTCAGCCGCACCAGCGCATCACTGATGCCCAGCTGCTCTCGACGCTCCACCGGGATCGAGGCATGGGTCATCACCGCCGGATGGTTGACCAGGCTTTCCACGCCGCCCAGCGATTCGGCCAGGGTGAACAGTTCGGTCTTCTCGCAGAAGCGCTTGGCCGCTTCAAAACCGCCCTTGAGCACGATCGAGACGATGCCGCCGTAGCCGTTCATCTGGCGGGTAGCCAGCTCATGCTGCGGGTGCGAAGGCAGGCCCGGGTAGATCACCTTCTCCACCGCCGGGTGCTTGTCCAGCCACTGGGCCAGGGCCAGCGCGTTGGCGCAGTGCGCCTTCATGCGCAGCGGCAGGGTCTTCAGACCGCGCAGGGCGAGGAAGCTGTCGAACGGGCCCTGCACGCCACCCACCGAGTTCTGCAGGAAGGCCATCTGCTCGACCAGTTCGGCGTTGTCGCCGGCCACGACCATGCCGCCGACCATGTCCGAGTGACCATTGAGGTACTTGGTGGCCGAGTGCAGCACCAGGTCCGCGCCCAGCTCCAGCGGCCGCTGCAGCATCGGCGAGGCGAAGGTGTTGTCGACCACCACGATCAGGCCATGCCGCTTGGCGATGGCGGCCACCGCGGCGATGTCCACGATCTTCAGCATCGGGTTGGTCGGGGTCTCGATCCAGACCATCTTCGTGTTTGGCGTGATCGCCGCTTCGAAGGCCGACAGGTCGGTCAAGTCGACAAAGCTGAAATCCAGGCCGGCGGTGCGGCGGCGCACGCGCTCGAACAGGCGGAAGCTGCCACCGTAGATGTCGTCCATCGCCACCACGTGGCTGCCGGCGTCCAGCAGCTCGATCACGGTGGAGGTCGCCGCCATGCCCGAAGCAAAGGCGAAGCCACGGGTACCGCCTTCCAGTGAGGCCACGCAGCGCTCATAGGCGAAGCGGGTCGGGTTATGCGTACGCGAGTACTCGAAGCCCTGGTGCTCGCCCGGACTGGACTGCGCATAGGTCGAAGTCGCGTAGATCGGCGGCATCACCGCGCCGGTGCTCGGATCCGGCGACTGGCCGCCATGGATGGCCAACGTGGCCAGGGCCAGCGCGCGGTCGGGCGAAGAAGGGTTGGACATGTCGTTTCCTGCAGGGCGCCGGTGACGGCGCCGTCAAAGGATCGGGAGTCTATCAGCGCCGCCTTAACGGATTTTGACGCGGATAGACCAATATGAATGCGCGAATTCCGCGGATCGTCGCGTTACTGCACGCGGCGGCGCAGATAGTTAAGCAAATCGATGCGGGTGATCAGGCCGAGGAAGGTGCCGCCATCCATCACGATGGCCACTTGGCCGCGGTCGAACACCGGCAGCAGGGCCTCGATCGGCGACTTCACGTCCAAGCGGTCCAGCTTGCTGACCATGGCCGTGGCGACCGGATCGCGGAAGCGGGCCTCGTCACCATAGACATGCAGCAGCACGTCGCTTTCATCGACGATGCCGACCAGCTGGTCGCCGTCCATCACCGGCAGCTGCGACACGTCATACAGCTTCATGCGCTGGTAGGCGGTGGTCAGCAGGTCGTTCGGGCCGATCACGACAGTGTCGCGCTGGCCGTAGGGGCGCAGAATCAGGTCGCGCAGGTCGCCGTGCTGCGGGCGTTCCAGGAAGCCGTTGTCCAGCATCCAGTAGTCGTTGTACATCTTCGACAGGTACTTGTTGCCGGTGTCGCACACCAGCACCAGCACCTTCTTCGGCGTGATCTGTTCCTTGCAGTACTTCAGGGCCGCTGCCAGCAGGGTGCCGGTGGACGAACCGCCAAGTATGCCTTCCTTCGCCAGCAGCTCGCGGGCGGTGTGGAAGCTCTCGGCATCGGTGATGGCATATGCCTTCTTGACGCGGCTGAAGTCGGAGATCGACGGCAGGAAGTCCTCGCCGATGCCTTCCACCAGCCAGCTGCCCGACTTGTCGTTCAGGTTGCCGTCGTTGATGTACTCGGCCAGGATCGAGCCGACCGGATCGGCCAGCACCAGCTCGGTCTTCGGCGACAGCGTGGCGAAGGCGCGCGACAGGCCGGTCATGGTGCCCGAGCTGCCACAGCCGAACACGATGGCGTCGAGGTCACCGCCCATCTGCTCGAGGATTTCCGGGCCGGTGCCGAATTCGTGCGCCGCCGGGTTGTCCGGGTTGCCGAACTGGTTGATGAAGTACGCGCCCGGGGTCTGGTCGGCGATGGTCTTGGCCAGGTCCTGGTAGTACTCCGGATGGCCCTTGGCCACATCCGAACGGGTCAGGCGCACTTCGGCGCCCATCGCCTTCAGGTTGAAGATCTTTTCGCGGCTCATCTTGTCGGGCACGACCAGGATCAGCTTGTAGCCCTTCTGCTGCGCCACCAGTGCCAGGCCCAGGCCAGTGTTGCCGGCGGTGCCTTCGACCAGGGTCGCGCCGGGCTTGAGGTCGCCGCGCTGTTCCGCTGCTTCGATCATCGACAGACCGATGCGGTCCTTGATCGATCCGCCCGGGTTGGCGTTCTCGAGCTTCAGGTAGAGCTCGCAGACACCGGTATCCAGGCGCTGGGCCTTGACGATGGGGGTCTGGCCGATGAGTTCGAGGACGGAGGAATGAATGGGCATTCGGAAACTTCGCTTCGCGCCACGCTGGGCCGGACAGATGATTATCCGCCGGATGGCTGCGAATGTCAGGAGCCGTGAGCGTGCCGACCAATGGTCGGCACCTACCGGGGCAATGAGCGCTCGGCGGGCTGCCCAAGGGGATGCGGACGGCCCCGGATCGACGAGGAGACCAGTACCGCCCGCATCGGTGGACTGAGGGTATGCACGGGTGCAGGCCGTTGCCTGCGCGCCAAGGCACCACCGCCTGTGGTGCCTTGGCGCGGCCGCCGTTGCCGGCAACCGCGGGGCCATCGTTGGCCGGGTCACGCCGTTCCCGGCGCGACCGGAGCGTCAGTGCGTGGGGGACGTCGTTGCGAGCGGTGTTTCGTACATACGCAGAAGGCGTTGCTTGGCCAGCAGCTTCTCGCGCTTCATGCGACCCAGGGTGACATCATCGATCGGGAGCACACCCAACTCCGCGTCCATGCACTTCTTGTTCAGCTTGCGGTGCTGGTCATGGAGTGCCCGGAACTCCGGATCACGCGCGCGACGGGCGTCGATCTCGCTCTGGGGCTGATCTTCAAACATGATGGACCTCCTTCGACAGATACACGAACGCCCCGGCCGCAAGGCACGGGGCGTTGTTCATGGAGGAGCGCCGGTCGATTGCCACATGGGTGCCCACAACGACCTGCGGCACTGGCCTGCGCACGTCGGTCTGCTGCGGTTCGCGCCCTGCTTTCATCGGCCCGGCCCTCCCATCAACCGGTCCGCGGCATTGCGTCCCGGACGATTGACCCTACGCCTGCTCCGGGCCGGGTACAAGACCCCCGCGACAAAAAGACCGAACCCCGCCGGGGCGGGGTTCAGGCTGAATGCTCAATGCAACGAAAAACAAACAAATTCAAGCAATTACGGGGCGACGATGACCTCGGCCGAGCGCGCCTTGGTAGAGGCTGCCTTCTTGCCGCTGACCTGGATCCGGCTGCTGGCGACACCGGCTGAGACCAGCGCATCACGCAGGGCTTCGGCACGCTTCTGGCCGACGCCATTGGCGCTGTCGTAGGCCTCGATGCGGACCCGGCCCTTCTTGCCGATGTTCAGGTACTCGGCCAGGGCCTTGGCTTGGTTCTTCGCACCGCCGGACAGGCTGGCCGCACCGGCACCGAAGGCGTCGCCGCCGAGGGTGAACACCTCGCCGCGAGCATCGAACTTCGAGCCCGGCAGCTTCTGCCCGGACACCAGCTCGGCTTCCTCGCGCGCCAGCTTGGCGGCGTTCTGCTGGGCCGAGCTGAGGCGCTGCTGCTGCTTGCCAGCCACGCTGGTCAGGGCGTTCTCGGCGTCCTGGCGGGCCAAGGTCTCGGCTTCGGCGGCCTGGCGCAGGCGTTCGGCCTCCTCGGCCTGCATCTGCGCCTGCATGCGCAGCTGTTCGGCTTCCTGGCGCGCGCGGGCGGCGTCGCGGCGGCTGGCTTCGATCAGCAGGTCGCTGCGGGTGCGGTCCAGGCGGTCGACCTCGCGGGCGGCCAGGGCGGCGCGCACGCTGGTCTCGGCAATCTCGACCCGGCGCTCGGCCAGGTAGGTGGCCAGTTCCTGGTCGCGGCGCTTGGCCTTGTCCAGGGTGGCGATGGCCTGCTGGGCCTGCATGCGCTCGAAGGCGGCCAGCTCAGCAGTGTCGGGATTGGCCTGGATGTTCATCAGGCGCTGGCTCAGCTGGCCGACCATCGGGTTGTCGGCGGCGACAGCCAGGGCCGGCAGGGCCAGCGCGGAGGCCAGGGCCAGGGCGGAGATCGACTTCATCGGCGGTCCTCCCCGGTCGACAGCTGGCGCTGCAGCTGGTTGACCTCGTTGCGGCGCAGCTGCAGCTGGGCCGTGGCGGTGGCTTCCTCGCTGCGGGCACGGGCCAGGTCAGCGTCGGCAGCGGCGCGCAGGGCCAGTGCCGGGGCATTCTTGCGCTCACGGCGGTCGCCGGCGGAGCGCTGGGCCTGCTCCAGGCCCTGGCGGGCCAGGCCGATCAGGTCCGGGGCGTACTGGTCGGCGTCGGCCTGGGTGGCCTTGTCCACCGCCTGCCGGGCTTGGGCCAGTTCCTGTGCGCCATCCTGCGCCCAGACGGGAGCAGAGAGTGCGAATGCAAACGCCATCACATACAGGCTGTGGCGCATTCGTGCGAAGCTAAGTCGTTTCATTGGGGAGGCCGTACCGGTTGTCGGTTCACGGCCATTGTCGTCAAGCCGACACCGTGCTTGCAACGGGCGCCGGCAGTTTCGTTGGGGAAAATTCGCAATGGATATCGGCTACTTCCTGAAGCTGATGACCGAAAAGAACGCTTCGGACATGTTCTTGACCACCGGTGCGCCGGTCTACATCAAGATCGAGGGCAAGCTGTACCCGCTCGGCAACACCGGGCTGCCGCCGGGCATGGTCAAGAAAATCGCCTATTCGCTGATGGACGAGGGCCAGGTGCCCCAGTTCGAGCGCGAGCTGGAACTCAACATGGCCATCGCCCTGGCCGATGCCGGGCGCTTCCGTGTCAATGTGTTCAAGCAGCGGGGCGAGGTCGGCATGGTCATCCGCGCCATCCGCAGCCGGATTCCGAGCATCGAAGAGCTCAACCTGCCGCAGGTGCTGAAGGACGTCATCATGACCCCGCGTGGGCTGGTGCTGGTGGTGGGGTCCACCGGCTCGGGCAAGTCCACCTCGCTGGCGTCGATGATCGACCACCGCAACAGTACGACCACCGGGCACATCCTCACCATCGAGGACCCGATCGAGTACCTGCACAAGCACAAGATGTCGATCGTCAACCAGCGTGAGGTCGGCCTGGACACCCATGCCTTCCACAACGCGTTGAAGAACGCGATGCGTGAAGCACCGGACGTGATCCTGATCGGCGAGATCCTGGATGCCGAGACGATGGAGGCGGCCATTGCCTTCGCCGAGACCGGCCACCTGTGCCTGGCCACCCTGCACTCCAACAACGCCGACCAGACCATCGAACGCATCCTCAACTTCTTTCCGGAAAGCGCGCACAAGAACGTGCTGATGAACCTGGCGCTGAACCTGCGTGCGGTGATCAGCCAGCGCCTGGTGAAGAACAAGGAGGGCCGCCGCCTGCCGGCCACCGAAGTGCTGATCAACACGCCGATGATCCGCGACCTGCTGCGCCGCGGCCAGGTGCACGAGATCAAGGCGGCGATGGAGTCGTCGCTGGAAGAAGGCATGGAAAGCTTCGACCAGTGCCTGTTCCGCCTGGCCAAGGCCGGGGTGATCGAGCAGGAGGAAGCGCTGCGCGCGGCCGACTCGCGCGACGGCCTGGCCCTGAAGTTCCGCCTGTCCGAAGGTGGCAGCGGCGAGCACGATCCGTACGCGGATTTCTCCTCGCCCACCCAGGCCAGCATCACCCACGGCTTCTGAGCTGCAAAAAAAGGGACGGAGCTACCGGTAGCGCCGGGCCATGCCCGGCGGAATCCTGAAGAATTCAGGGGCCGTCTCATCCAATGAGACCGTCTGTACGTAGGTTTCCTCAATGGAAACGATCCGTAAGCTGGCCATCCTCGCCGACGCCGCGAAGTACGACGCCTCCTGCGCCTCCAGCGGCGCGGGCAAGCGCGACTCGCGCGCCAGCGGCGGCATCGGCAGTACCGAAGGCATGGGCATCTGCCACAGCTACACGCCGGATGGCCGCTGCGTGTCCCTGCTGAAGATCCTGCTGACCAACTTCTGCGTCTACGACTGCGCCTACTGCGTGAACCGCGTCTCCAGCAACGTGCCGCGCGCGCGTTTCAGCGTGGACGAAGTGGTTGCGTTGACCCTGGATTTCTACAAGCGCAACTACATCGAGGGCCTGTTCCTTTCCAGCGGCATCATCCGCAATGCCGACTACACCATGGAACAGATGGTGGAAGTGGCGCGGCAGCTGCGCGAGGAACACCGCTATGCCGGCTACATCCACCTCAAGACCATTCCTGAGGCGTCGCCCGAGCTGCTGGCCAGCGCCGGTCGCTACGCCGACCGCCTGTCGATCAACGTCGAACTGCCGACCGAGGCCGGGCTGAGTGCGCTGGCGCCGGAAAAGACCGTGCACTCGATCCGCGGCGCGATGGGCGAACTGCGCTGGCGCATCGAGGAAGCCAAGGAAGCACGCAAGGCGCCGGCCGCGGTCGCGCCAACGGCCACCCGTAGCGCGCGCCCTCGCCCGCCGCGCTTCGCCCCGGCCGGGCAGAGCACGCAGATGATCGTCGGCGCCGACGGGGCCAATGACCAGCAGATCCTGGCCAGTGCCGACGCGCTGTACGGCAACTACCGCATGCGCCGGGTGTATTACTCGGCCTTCAGCCCCATTCCCGATGCCAGCCGCCAGCTGCCGCTGCAGCCGCCCCCGCTGCAGCGCGAGCATCGCCTGTACCAGGCCGACTGGCTGCTGCGCTTCTACGGTTACGGTGTGGAGGAGATCACCGGTACCGCCCAGGACGGCATGCTGGACCTGGACATCGACCCGAAGATGGCCTGGGCGATCCGCCATCCCGAGCGCTTCCCGGTGGATCTGAACCGCGCGCCGAAGGAGCTGCTGCTGCGTGTGCCCGGGCTCGGCGTGCGTAACGTGAAGCGGGTGATGATGGCGCGCCGGCACGGCCGCCTGCGGGTGGCCGACGTGGCCCGGTTGAAGGCCCCGATGAGCAAGCTGCTGCCGTTCGTGCTGCTGGCCGACCACCATCCGCGCAAGGCGCTGGATGATCCGGCGGCGCTGCGCGCGCAGCTGGCGCCGCCGCCGCGACAGGGCTCGCTGTTTGATGCACCGCCCGCCGCCTGACGCGCAGCGCTGGTCGCTGCGGGTGGACCCACCGTGGTCGCTGGAGGCCTGGCGCGATGCCGCGCGCGAGGCGCTGCTGCGTGGCGTGGCACCGGCGCAGCTTGACTGGCTGGAAGGCAGCGACGCCTCGCTGCTGGATGCGCCATCGGTGCAGGGGGCTCCCCTGCCCGCCGACGCCAGCGCGCCCAGCGTGCCGCGCGATTTCATGGGGCTGGCCGCGACCTGCCTGTGCCATCGCGAGCCGCAGCGCCTGGCCCTGCTGTACCGGCTGCTGTGGCGCATCGCCCACGGCGAGCGCAGCGTGCTGTCCAACCCGGCCGATGCGGACGTGCTGCGGGCAATGGCACTGGCCCAGGCGGTGCGCCGCGACACCCACAAAATGAAGGCCTTCGTGCGCTTCCGCGAAGTGCCCGGGCAGACCGATGCCTTCATTGCGTGGTTCGAGCCGGACCACCACATCGTCGAGCGCGTCGCGCCGTTCTTCGCGCGCCGCTTCGCCGGCATGCGCTGGGCCATCCTCACCCCCGGCCGCAGCGCGTACTGGGATGGCGAGGCGCTGGCCTTCGGGCCCGGCGCCCATCGCGAAGATGCCCCGGCCGAGGATGCGCGCGAATCGCTGTGGCAGACCTACTACGCCAGCATCTTCAATCCCGCCCGCTTGAACACCCGGATGATGCTGCAGGAGATGCCGGCGCGGTACTGGCGCCACCTGCCCGAAGCGCAGCTGCTGCCGGGGCTGGTGCGCGATGCGGCCGATCGCGTGCAGGAAATGCACGACCGGCCCGCGCAGGCACCGCAGCGGAAGATTCCGCAGCGGCCGTCGCTGGCACCGTCCGCCTCCGCCGCCGACAGCCTGGAGGCGCTGCGCGCACAGGCCGCTGGCTGCCGGCAGTGCCCGCTGTGGGAGCCGGCCACCCAAGTGGTGTTTGGCCAGGGCCCGGCCGATGCGCGGGTGATGGTGATCGGCGAGCAACCCGGCGATACCGAGGACCTGTGTGGCCGGCCCTTTGCCGGGCCGGCCGGCCAGCTGCTGGACCGTGCCCTGGCCGAACTCGGCATCGACCGCGCCACGCTGTACCTGACCAATGCGGTCAAGCATTTCCACCACGAACGGCGCGGCAAGGTCCGCCTGCACAAGCGGCCGGAAAGCCGCCATGTGCGCGCCTGCCAACCGTGGCTGCTGGGCGAGATCGCGCGGGTGCGGCCGCAGCTCATCGTCTGCCTGGGCGCCACCGCCGCCGCGTCGGTGTTCGGCGCGGGTTTCCAGCTGTCGCGCGACCGTGGGCGCTGGCACACGCTGGAAGACGGCACACGCGGCTACGCCACCGTGCACCCGGCGTGGGTACTGCGGCAGGGCGATGACGTACGGCGCGAAGAGGCCTACCGGCTGTTCCGCGATGACCTGCGCCGTGTGCGGGAGGACGACGCGGAATCCGCCGGGAATGGCCCGGCGCTGCCACCGACGTCCGACCGGTAGCGCCGGGCCACGCCCGGCGAGCGATGCGGCATGTCAGCCTGCGTCGGGCTGGTTTTCCGGGCGGGCGCGGTCGAAGGCGTCCAGTGCCAGGCAGGCGGCCTCGATGCGGCGCAGGGTCGGGTACAGGGCCAGGTCCAGACCGAAGCGGTGCGCGTTGTACAGCTGCGGCAGCAGGCAGATGTCGGCCAGGCCGGGGCGGTCGCCGTGGCAGAAGATGCCGGTATCGGCACTGCCCGCGAGCATCGACTCCATCGCCGCAAAGCCATCGGCCATCCAGTGCAGGGTCCACTGCGTGCGTGCGTCGGCCGGTGCTTGCAGGCTGCGTTCGAGGTACTGCATCACCCGCAGGTTGTTGATCGGATGGATGTCGCAGGCCACCAGCTGGGCCAGTGCCCGCACCCGCGCGCGGCCGACCGCATCGGCCGGCAGCAGCGGCACCTGCGGGAAGCGCTCGTCGAGGTACTCGAGGATCGCCAGCGACTGGGTGAACGTGTGTCCCTCATGCAGCAGCGCCGGCACCAGCTGCTGCGGGTTGAGCGCGGCATAGGCGTCGGCATGCTGCTCGCCACCGTCACGCACCAGGTGCACCGGCCGGCCCTCCCAGGCCAGGCCCTTCAGGAACAGACCGATGCGCACGCGGTAGGCGGCGCTGGATCGCCAGTAGGTGTACAGCACGAGGCCGTCGTCAACCAGGATGTCCATCGCCGCCTCCATGCTCAGGGCCTGGCCGCCTGCTCGATGCGCTGTTCGATCGCACCGAAGATGCTGTTGCCGGCGGCGTCGAGCATCTCGATGCGCACCACGTCACCGAAGGACATGAACGGCGTGCTCGGCTTGCCGTCGCGCAGGGTTTCCACCACGCGCTGCTCGGCGAAGCAGGAGGCGCCCTTGCTGGTGTCCTCGTTGGCGATGGTGCCCGAGCCGACGATGGTGCCGGCGCCCAGCGGACGGGTCTTGGCCGCATGCGCGACCAGCTGGGCGAAGTTGAACTGCATGTCCACGCCGGCTTCCGGCGCACCGAACCACTGGCCATTGATGTGAGTCAGCAGCGGCAGGTGCACCTTGCTGTCCTCCCAGGCGGTGCCCAGCTCATCGGGGGTGACGAACACCGGCGACAAGGCCGAGCGCGGCTTGGACTGCAGGAAACCGAAGCCCTTGGCCAGTTCGCCGGGGATCAGGTTGCGCAGCGAGACGTCGTTGACCAGGCCGACCAGCTGGATGTGGCCAGCGGCCTGTTCCGGGGTGGCGGCCATCGGCACGTCGTCGGTGATGACCACGATCTCGGCTTCCAGGTCGATGCCGTACTCCTCGCTGACCACCTTGACCGCATCGCGCGGGCCATGGAAGCCGGCGCTGGTGGCCTGGTACATCAGCGGATCGGTGTAGAAGCTTTCCGGCACCTCGGCGCCACGGGCGCGGCGCACCCGCTCGACGTGCGGCAGGTAGGCGCTGCCATCAACGAATTCGTAGGCACGCGGCATCGGCGCGGCCAGCGCCTGCGGGTCGAGGTCGAAGACGCCATCGGCGTCGCCGGCGTTCAGCGATTCGTACAGGGCGTTCAGGCGCGGGGCGATGTGGCTCCAGTCCTCCAGGGCCTGCTGCAGGGTGGCGGCAATGCCGGTGGCGCGCACGCCGTGGCGCAGGTCACGCGAGACGACGATCAGGGTGCCGTCGCGGCCGCCTTCCTTCAAAGAACCAAGCTTCATGGGTGGGTGTCCGGAGTCGTGGGCAAACAAGTTTCAAGTGTAATCAAATGCGCGGTGTAGCCAAGCTGCAGCGCGGCATCGACCCACCCTACCGTAGTGGGGGTTCGGCAGGGCTTGCAGCCCTGCACCTGCTTCAAGCCACGTCTACGTCAAAAGCCATAGCGGCTCTGGTTTTTTGCTGGTTGGGCGGGGCGGTGTGGGCTTGCAGGACACGCCGTAAACCCCCCTCCGGGGTCCGGCCCAGCCGCTGGCGGCTGTGCGTTCGGGCGTTTGCGAAGCAGTGC